>DAIDAJ010000006.1 GCA_027310665.1 Sideroxydans sp.
GTGCTGTTCGGTGTGTTGGTGCCGGCCTATCGCAGCATCGGCCTGGCCGTGCTGTCCATCCTGATTTTGCCGCTGTCGGCAATCGGCGCGATCTGGGGGCTGCTCGCGTTCGGCAAGGCCATGGCACTGCCCGCTATCCTCGGCACCGTGCTCCTGTTCTCGATCATCATCAAGAATTCGATCCTGATGGTGGACTTCATTCAAGAACGACGGCGCGAGGGTCAGGATGCCTTTGCCGCCGCCGAAGGTTCGATCCGCCTGCGCTACCGGCCTCTCCTGATGACCGCACTGGCCACCATCGCCGGCATGGTGCCGATTGCGATGCAGCGCGCCATCGGACTGGAGCGGCTTTCACCGTTGGCGGATGCCGCTATCGGGGGCCTGCTGATAGGCACTTTCTTGAGCCTGTTTTACTTGCCGATGTTTTACGTTTGGGTCACGGGCAGGAAAAAAAGCGATCAATAAATTCGCTTGTCTGGGCGACGGAAGCCGCCGAAATTGCGCAGGCTGCATATGCGGACAGGCCTATGGATCCGGCACGCTTTGAACCTAATTGCCATTCGTGCTGAGCCTGAGGAAACTACTGGTGAAACTACTAGCCATCTGACTAAGGCAGCAAGCTGCCAAGTCATTGGTTATAGCCATTCCACTAGTGTAGTGCTGCACTCTTGATGGCACTTATGCGCCACGATTTGTAAGTCGGGCCAAACGGATGCCGTGAGTCTCAAGTAGGGTGCGCCTGCGCACCATTTTGCTCTGGTGCGCAGGCGCACCCTACAAACTGCATATGCAGACAGGTCGATGCAATGTCCTTGCTTAGACCGAGTACGGCTCCGCCACCCAGCCCCTTATCAGGGCTACCTCGGTATCTGGCAGGTAGCTGAATCCGGCTTCCAGATCGCGCGCAACGGCATAGGCGACCTTGGGCGGCGTGATGGTTCCGGCGACCAGGTGTGCGTACCAGGCCGACGTGTATCCGGCCGCCCGATCGAAAGCCTGCAACTGCGCATTCATCTCCACCCCGGAAAGTTCGATGTTCCACTGGAACGGTTTGAGTTCGCGCGCATGGCGCGATACCAGCGAGGCCGTGATCACCGGATTGCGATAGCGGTCCTGATGTTCGCGCAGTGCAACGATCCAGTGGTCGCTGAAATGCCCGCGCGCTGCGGCACTGCTGTGAGCCCATTCCGAAAGCAGGCGCGGCAATCCGGCATGGTGCCGTCCTGCGGGCGATGTCCTGGCAACGGTCTGCTGCATATCGATGAGCCGCCTGAAACGGTAACGCGGCGCAGCAACCGCCTCACCTTCAAGCACATCGGGGGTGATCGGCTCGGTGAGTTCCTGCAGGTCTTCGGGCGGCTTGTCGGCATCGATCAACTTGCGATCCAGCACCTCCTGCAATTCTTCCACTTCAAGTTGCAGGAAATCCGCCGGAGCCGGTCCGTAGGCGGCAACGAGGTAATGCGTGCGCCCGGTATGGCGTGTCACCAGCAGCCTCTTGCCCGAATGACGTTCGACCAGCTCTCCCATATCTCCGCCGCAGGCAGCCAGCTCGATCTTCGCCCAGGTTCCCAGGCTTTCGGCGATGCGGGCGCCGTCGGCAGCGATGAGGCCGCCCGGGCGATACCAGCCGCCGCGATTCAGCGCATAGCGGAAAGTGCAGCCGGGGCGGATGCGATTGGCGATCTCCAGCAGTGCGCTGTGGTGCGGTCGGGGCGGGATGGCTTCGATCTCTTCTGCAAGGTTGCGCAAGGCGGCTTCGTCAAGTGCATAGATACTCATTTGTCATCCCCAGGCAAATACTCATTCAATCGCTGGCGCACGACAGCGCGCACGTCCGGCTCGTCATCGTCCACCAGTCCGGCAATGTTTTCAAGCGGTGCGAGCTGCGCCGCTTCCAGGCGCACGACCCAATCGCTGTCTGCCAGCATCGTTGCCGCATCGGCAGGCAGCATGCGCGCCGCGGCGATACGCCGCACTTCCGCATCCTCATCCCTGGCCATCATGCCCAGCGCAAATGGCGGCAGGCGCCGCGCCACTTCCTTGCGCACCTCCCTGTCCGCGTCGCCCGTCATGCGCCGCAACCGCCCGTGCGGCAGGCGCTTCGCCGCCTGCAGGCGCACCAGGTAATCCTCGTCTCCGATAAAGGCGGTCAGGCGCTCAGGCGCGATGCGTTCGGCCACCGTCATGCGCACTTCGCGATCCGTGTCGTGCAGGTAGCCGTCCAGTTCATCGATCGGCAGGCGGCTCGCCACCACGCGGCGCACCACCTCGTCGGCGTCGCGCGGCATCTGCCGCATCAGCTCCAGCGGCGCATAGCGCGCAGCGATGGCTCTGCGTTCCCAGAATCCATCGTTCAGATAATCCTGCGCCAGCTGCGGATTGCGCCGCAGGAAGCGGTCGATCTGCCGGCCGCTCTGCGCAGTCAGGCAGATATCGCCCGGCACGCATTTACCTTCTGCCAACAATGCCCGGTGAGGACACACCGAGCAGTCGGCGCGCATGACATCGACCAGCGGCGATGCCCCGAATTGGCGTTCCGGCATGTTCAAGACCTTCAATTGTCGCTCCGCAATAGACCCGTGATGGAGATGAGCAACCATTGTGCCAACAGGTGAAATAGGCCGCAAACCAAGACAGGACGGGGGATAGCCTCAGCTTCAAGAAGAGGGAGATCTGATTTTTTTGTAGCGATTGCTACAAAACGACGTATTTCAGGCCAGCGGTTTGCGCAACACCAGCATGTTCGAATGTTCGAAACCCAGCCTGCGGTAGAAATCCAGCGCGGCGTGATTGTCGCGGTCAGCCAGCAAAGTGACGCGCGTCATGCCTTGCTCCTGTGCCCAAGCCAGCACATGCTCGACCAGCCGCCTTCCCAGCCCGTTACCGCGATGTTCCTTGCCCACGATCACATCTTCCAGCAACAGGACGCGCCCTCCTTCCGCGGTGCTGACGGTGATCAATGCATTGGCCATGCCCGCCACCTTGCCGTCGATGCGCAGCACGAACAGCCTGCCCAAAGAAGGTTCGCCGAGTATGCGTCGCAGGCCGCGCAACTGCTTGTCGCGTTCGGGCTGGAAATCGCTTTCCAGCGTGAACAACTCTGCGATCAGGTCGGCGAGTTGCGGCAGGTCGTCTTCTTGCGCAAAGTCGATCGCTATCATGGCGCCACTTTGAAAAAGCGCACCTGCACATCCCTGGGTGGCGCGGTGTAAGGTGCGGAGGTCACCAGCAAGTCTGCGCCGGCTCGCACATAGGCCGCGGCATTGTCGGCCCGGATGCCGCCGGCCACCGCAAGTACCAGCTTCAGCCCGAGCCGGTCAAGTGCACCGCGGCATTCGGCAACGGATTCGGGCGAAAACTTTTCCAGCTGCAGCACCTCTGCACCGGCCCCGGCCCACACGATCGCTTCCTCGACAGTGACGACTTCCACGACCAGCTTTCTTTCCGGCTCTGCACGCCTGATCCGCGCCACAGTGGCTGCGGGCATCTCATCAAGGTACATACGATGTTCCGGGAACAGCAACATCGATTCCGACAAGCCGAGGCGGTGCATGGTCGCCCCTCCGGCGCGCACCGCCTTGACCGACAGCGCCTTGGTACCCGGCACATTCTTGCGCGTGCACGCCACCGCAACAGTCGATGCGGCATCTACGATGGCGGCGCTGGCCGTGCTGATGCCGCTCGCCCACTCCACCAGCACCTGTGCCGTCTTCCATACGCGATGCAGAATCTGCGCATTGCCCTGCGCTTCAAGCAACAGCTCATCTTTGCCTGCATGCTGCCCGGAATGCACATGCGCATCGGCTTTTGCACCGCTCAAAGTGAACAGGCGTGCAGCTTCTTCGATGGCGCATACCACCATTTCCTGCCGCGCACGAAATTCCAGACGCGCCGTCTGCTGTGCTATCCCCAATGTCTCTGTTGTGAGATCTCCGCAAGGCACATCGTCATACAGCAAGTACGCCAGTTCTTCATCCGTCAATGCCAGATAGTTCATGTCCTGTTCATCCCCTCATTACGCCATCAACGCCACGCTCTTCACCTGGGCGAACACATCCGTCCCAGCCGTGAGATTGAGCAGGTCGCGTGAACGGCGTGTGATGCGCGACAGCAGCACGTGCGACTCGCCGACCGCCAGGCGTACGATCACCTTGTCCGGTCCTTCGTCGCGTATCTCGGCAATGCGCGCGTGCAGGATATTGGTGATGCTGGAGCCGTGCGGCTGCTGCGTGGCGATACTGACGTCGCGCGCCAGCACGCGGGCCCGCACCTTGCTGCCGAACGGCTGCTGCACTTGGCCCACCCACAGACTACCGCCGGAAAAATCCAGCCGCGTCAGGTGATAGGTTTCATCGTGCTCCGCCACCGCCGCCTCGATCACCGCGCCCGCATCGTCGAAATGTGCAGTGGGCAGATCGAGCCGTGCCAGCGTCTCGCCGAGCGCCCCGCTGGCCATCACGCGGCCCTGATCGAGCAACACCAGATGATCGGCCAGCCGCGCCACTTCATCCATTGCGTGGCTGACATAGAGCACGGGTATCTCCAGGTCGCGATGCAGGCGTTCCAGATACGGCAGGATCTCCTGCTTGCTGTTTGTGTCGAGTGCGGAGAGCGGCTCGTCCATCAGCAGGATGCGCGGGCTGGTGAGCAGCGCGCGGCCGATGGCGACACGCTGGCGTTCGCCGCCGGAGAGTCTTGCCGGATCGCCGCGCTCGATGAGACGCCCCAGCCCCAGCCATTCCACCACTTGCTCCAGCGGCACTTTTCGCTCCGGCCGCGGAATGCGCTTCAGTCCGTATTCCAGATTGGCGCGCACCGAAAGGTGCGGAAACAGGCTGGCCTCCTGAAACACATAACCCAGCGGGCGTTTATGCACCGGCAAAAATGTCGTTTCGTCCTGCCAGGTGTCGCCGCTCACATGCAGCGTGCCGGTAGCGCGCTCCAATCCGGCGATGCAGCGCAGCAGGGTGGTCTTGCCGGAACCGGAGGAACCGAACAAGGCAGTGACGCCGACCGCAGGTGCGCTGAAGGCGGCATCCAGTGCGAAACTCCCCAGTTGCAACTTGAAACATACCTGAATCTCGCTCATTGCAAACCCGCGCGTTGATCGTTCGTCCTGACCCTTCGACTTTGCTCAGGACTAAAGGCGATGTCGAAGGACGAACGAGATAACAGCAAAATATTGGCGTGTCTTCCGTTCATGGTTCGACAAGCTCACCAGGAACGGAAGATTTCCTCGGCGCCACTTTCCACGACTTGCCGCCCGTGAGATACAGCGAGAGCAACACGATGAACGAGAACAGCACCATGCCGCCCGCGAGCCACTGCGCCGCGCTGTACTCCATCGCCTCGACATGGTTGTAGATGGCGACCGAGAGGACGCGCGTCTCGCCGGGAATGTTGCCGCCGAGCATCAGCACCACGCCGAATTCGCCGACCGTGTGCGCGAAGGCGAGAATGACCGCCGTGAGAAAACCCGGACGCGCCAGCGGCACGGCCACGCTGAAGAAGCGATCCCACATGCCCGCACGCAAGGTGGCAGCCACTTCCAGCGGACGTTTGCCCATCGCCTCGAACGCGTTCTGGATAGGCTGTACGGCAAAGGGCATCGAGAACAGCACCGAACCGCTCACCAGCCCGGTGAAGGTGAACGGCAGCGCGCCGAGATGCAAAGCTGCGGTCAACTCGCCCACGATGCCATGCGGCCCCATCAGCAGCAGCAGGTAGAAGCCGAGCACCGTCGGCGGCAACACCAGCGGCAATGCCACCAGCGCCGCCACGATACCCTTGTACCACTTGCGGCTGTGCGCAAGCCACCACGCCAGCGGCGTCGCGATGAACAGCAGCAGCAACGTGACGGCGCCGGCCAGCTTGAGCGTCAGCCATACTGCCTGCAGATCGTCCGGATCCAAAACGGTCATGGCTGCTTCACCTCAATGCAAGTCGTAGCCAAAGCTGCGTATGATCGCCACGGCCTTTTCGCTCTTCAGGAATTTGAGAAAATCCTGCGCCGCTGCCTTGTCCTTTGCGGAACTCAACAGAACCGCGCTCTGGCGAATGGGACTGTACATCTGCGCCGGCACCAGCCACCAGGAACCTCCGGTCACCTTTCCATCCTTGGTGATCTGCGACAGCGCGATGAAAGCCAACTCGGCATTTCCCGTCGCTGCGAACTGGTAGGTCTGCGCAATGCTTTCCCCCGTGACCAGTTTGCCCTGGACGCGATCCCACAACCCCAGTCCTTCCAGCGTCTCTTTCGCGGCGAAACCGTACGGGGCCAGCTTGGGGTCGGCGTAAGCCAGTTTTTTGTAGCTGCCTTTGCCCAGCACCGCCCCCTTGTCATCCACATAACCCGGTTGCGCACTCCACAGCACCAGCTTGCCAAAGGCATAGACGAAACGCGAGTTGGGAACGGTCAGCCCTTCCTCTTCCAGCAGCTTGGGATTCTTCTCGTCCGCCGACAGGAACACGTCGAACGGCGCCCCCTGTTTGATCTGCGAATAGAACTTGCCGCTGGAACCGAGGCTGACCTTCACCGTATGCCCGCTTTCCTTCTGGAACAGTTCGACGATCTGCTGCATCGGCACCGCAAAATTGGCAGCCACCGCGGCATTGACTTCGCCTGCGGCCACCGGCCGGATCACCGTCGCAAACAGCAACGCCCCACAAGCAACCAGCCAACCCGATCTATTCGCTATCATTCCTTGCCCCTCAAGCATTGACTGCCAGGATAACGTGCGAAGCCTTGATCAGCGCACAAGCCTTTACGCCGTCCTTGAGTCCCAGGGACTTGATGCTGTCGTTGGTTATGATGGCCGCCACGGTCTTGCCTCCGGCCAACTCTATGATGACCTCACCGTTCACCGCCCCCTCCTGACAGCGCACCACGGTGCCGTGCAACTCGTTGCGCGCGCTGGTCTTGAATCCCTCCGAAGTGGTCACGATCACCCAGGGCGCCTTGATCATCGCATAGGCCTCCGTGCCGACTTTCAATCCGAGATGTTCCACGCTCTCGTTGGTGATCACTGCAGCGATCGAATCGCCGCCGCCGATGTCCATCACGACCTCAGAGTTCACCGCCCCAAGCTTGATGCTTTTGATTTTGCCCAGAAACTGATTGCGTGCACTCGTCTTCATGTCGAATCTCCTGATCAAATGGTAATACTCATCAAAGTCATCCATCACTTCCGCCAGTTTTTTGAGCACCTGCTCGCGCTCCTGCTCCAGACGCCGATACGCTCCCGCCACCCGGCGGCCATAGTTGGTGAGCGTCGTTCCCCCGCCCTTCGAACCGCCGGTCTTGCGTTCCACCAGCGGCTGCCCGGAAAGATTGTTGATCGCCTCCACCGCTTCCCATGCGGCCTTGTAGCTCATGCCCATGGCGCTTGCCGCCGCCGAAATGGAGCCTGTCGCGTCGATGCGTTCCAGCAATTCCAGGTGGTCCCAGCGCCGCCCCTTGGCGATCTTCAGTTTGGAGACAGTCCCCGGTTCGGTTTTTTTCTCTGCTGTCGATTGAGCCATGTTGTCCTCACACGTTATTACTTTGCGCAAATTAATGGTAAGCAAAAGAGGTGCCACAGGGCCACGAACAGCCCCACCGCGCACCGGAGCTTGAGTCGGCTCAACTATCCAGATTTGCATGACCGTGATCGAAGGCATCCCGCCCTGTTCCAATTAGAACAATTTAGCGGGTTCGTTACAACCTTAAGACCATAACGCTTTTATTCCGACAATCGGGATGAGGCTACGCCGGAGCAAACAAAGCGGGCACCTATTGAGGTTTCCTCAATGGGCGACAAAGAATGGGATTTACTACAACGTCATTCCGGCGAAGGCCGGAATCCAGCTTGATTAATAGCGCCGCGTAGCGGGCAAAGCCGTATCTGCTGCTTTGTCCCACTGCGTGGGTTTTTTGATTGACTGGATTCCGGCCTTCGCCGGAATGACGACTGATGAAGATGTGTGCGTAATGAATAATGGAAAGATCAATAAGCGCCCGTTGCAATTCGAAACTGTCCATTTATTGTTGCGATCTGTTGAAGACCGAGCCCCTCACGGCATCTCATACCCGAACCCGCGCATCACCGCCCTCGCCTTTTCGCCCTTCAGGAAAGCAAGGAAGGCCTTCGCCGTTGCCTGATCCTTTGCGCCGGACATCAGCACCGCGCTTTGCAGGATAGGTTTGTGCAGCTCGGATGGCACCAGCCACCATGAACCCTGAGTCACCTTGCCGTCGCGCATGACCTGAGAGATCGGGATGAAAGCCAGGTCGGCTTTCTCGGTCACGGCCAATTGATAGGTCTGCGTGACGTTCTCGCCCTTGCTCAGTTTCTCCTGTATCGAATTCCACATCGTCAATTTCGTCAACGTTTCTTTCGCCGCCACACCGTATGGCGAATACCAGGGATTGACGATCGCCAGCATGTTGAAGTTGCCCTTGTTGAGCACCGCGCCTTTGTCATCCACGAAATCGGGCTGCGCACTCCACAACACCAGCCTGCCTGTGGCGTAGACAAAACGCGAACCGGCAACCGCCAATCCTTCCTGCAGCAAGCGTTTGGGAGTCTCCTCGTCTGCGGAAAGAAACACATCGAATGCCGCACCACCCTTGAGCTGCGCATACAATTTTCCGCTGGTGGCAATGCCGACCTTCACTGTGTGCCCGCTGTCCTTTTGAAACAACGGTACGAGACGCTCCATCGGCGCTGCGAAGTCCGATGCCACCGCAACGCTGACCTCGCCCGCCCGCACCGGCGCATTCATCAGTCCGCCCAGCAACAAGATAGTGACGATAGGGCCGCGCAACGAAATATGCATCTTCAACTCCTGATTGGAATAGTTGTCATGATAGCAAGCTGGATGATGTGCGGTGAAAAGTAATAGGCCGTTTGGCATATTGACCGAGTGGTCTTGGGCAGGTACGGTGCAAGCCTGTTGTTACTGTATGAATGTCCGGCAATTACTGTTGTATTACCTTACATATCACACTGGCTCACTACAAATCATTATGCCGGACATGAACACCCCAGCCGACGCCGAGAATATCCACCGAGTCTTCGACTGGCTCTGGACTTCCGGCCAATTGTCCGAAGATGACATCGCCTGTCTGCCCTCGCTCGGAATCGAGGCCGTCATCAACCTCGCGCCGCCGACTTCATCGAATGCGCTGCCCGGCGAAGCCGAACTCATCACTCTGCAGGGCATTGCCTACGTCCAGATTCCTGTGGCATGGGAACGGCCCGAACTGCGCCAGCTGGATCAGTTCTTCGGTGCGCTCAAGGCATTCGAGGGACGCAAGGTGTGGGTGCATTGTGCGAAGAACATGCGCGTCTCGGCTTTCATCTATCTCTATCGCAGGATGCAACTGGGAGAGAACGAAGAGGACGCGGCATTCCCGATGCGCGAGGTCTGGGTGCCGAACGAAACATGGCAAGCCTTCATTCGCGGGGCTTTGGAATCGAAGCTGCCGAGGTAGCGAGAGCGGCCATTCTTTATGGACCATCATCCGGTGGAATACTCTGCGCTATCCCGCCCTGCAAATTTTAGTGGCATACAAATGCCATAAATGTTGGTAGCCTTGGTGCTCCCGGACTCACAGTCCGGCACATCAACTTAAAAATAAATTTACCTGGGAGTCTCGCAATGAAAAGAAGTATCGGAGTGTTGCTGCTGGCCGTCTGGCTCATCGTCACCGGGCTGGCACACATTCTTCATTTCAGTTTTTCGGGAATGAGTACCATTATGGCTGTCGTCGCAATCGCAGCGGGGATACTGATCATCATGGGTTTCTAGGTACCCCGCCCTGGTGAGCAATGGAGTAGCACCGGATCAAACTTTTGCGGGGATGAAAGGAGCATCTTGCTATTTAAGTACCTGAGCATGGGATTGGTCTTGCTGCTCCTTGGATGCAAGGGGGACGTCTCCAACGAGTGGCAAAAGTCGACCGTCGCGCCGACCAAGCCGGGCTCCACAGTCAGGATCCGCGTCGTTCATGCCACCAACCCGCGCCTTGCGCGATTCTCGCAGGACTACCTGCGCATCATATTGGCATCCGCCCAACTGACCGCCTGGAAGGAGTTCGGGGTCTATGTCGAGTTCACGGATGTTCCGGAAACCGGCATCGACCAATTGTTTGCGCTCATCCCGGCGGCCATCATGAAAGAGCGCACGTCTTCCATATACGACTTCAAATCGGGTGGCGGCGACAAGCAGAAGCTGGCCGAGGGCATCAACACGACCCTCACGCAACGCGGAACGAAACTGGAAGATGCGCTTGCCTTCGCGGCGCCCTATCTTCCCACGGATGCCCATCCAAAGGATCTGGCTTCATTTTCAGCGTTGCTGGCGAACGTCATGCTCGACCGCTTGCAGCAATGGAGACATCTCAACGCGGCCGATGGAGCACCGGTGCTCGACGCCTCGCCCTATAACGAATGGGTCTATTGGGACACGCTGGGTTATGGGAATCTCCCTTATGATCTTGTGCTGACCAATCAGTTGATCGCGAGTGCCGAGTACTACGGTGTCGATATACATTCGGCCATACGCGGGGGCGTCACGGTAGGCACGACTTCATACAGCCGCACCGGCAAGTATGGCTCCTATATCGTCTTCAGCACGTTTCCTTTCCAGGATAATTCAGAGACCACCAGGCAACTGCGCGGCGGTGAACAATATTCCGAGGAAGACGCGGCAGAATTGGCAGGTGCATATCTGGCGCACGAAATCGGGCATCTGCTGTTCCAGTTCGGCCATCCGTTCGGCCAAAAGGCGTGCGTCATGAATCCCGCCAGCATGTTGAGGTTCCGGGAATGGTTCAACCAGATCAACAGCAGTGAGTGCCCGATGGGCAGCCGCCCCGAAATGACGGCCGGTGCGATTCCGCCCAACTTCAATGCGGAATGGGTGCGCATGGCTCAAGAGGCGAAGTGACCCCCAAGGGCATTTGAGCTTGCACATGACCTTGTACCGCACCCGGCGCCGTATTTATTTCCATAAATTGGCGACATTACACAAAACCTCCCGCCTCGTCATTCCGGCGAAGGCCGGAATCCAGGCAGTTGAGATAACCCCGCGCAGTGGGACGACAAATCAAATATGGTTTTGTCCGCTACGCGGTATTATTTGACGGGCTGGATTCCGGCCTGATCGAAGGTCAGCCTGTCCTGAGTTTATCGAAGGGCCGGAATGACGGAGGTTCGCAAAATTTGTGTAATGAATTACGGAAAGATCAATGGCACAGCATTAACCATCCCGTCTTTGGTGTTGCATTGAACAGGTTATGAATCCAGACTTATGAACGGCTTTTCTTCGGAGGCTCGGCATGGAATTGGAAGACCCTGTTTTCAATGCGCTGTACATGTACACCAAAGCCTTGTCGGTGGCGCTGGGTTATCGCGACCTGCTGACCCGGCTTCATTCCGAACGTGTCCAAGGCCTTTCCCGCGAGATCGGCGTGCATTGCGGACTGTCCAATAACGAACTCAATGCGCTCAACATCGCTGCCTCGTTCCACGACATAGGCAAAATCGGGATACCGGACCACATCCTGTTGAAGCCTGCGCAGTTCGATGCGGACGAGTGGGAAACCATGAAACAGCACTCCGAGATCGGGGAGAAGATCATGGCTGCAACCGAACTCCAGGGTTCGCAACAAGCGGCCCTGTTGATCCGCCACCATCACGAGCACTACGACGGCCGGGGTTATCCGGACAAACTCTCGGGAGAGCAAATCCCGGTATGCGCGCGCATCATTTCCATTGCCGATAGCTACGACGCCATGGCCGTGACGAGGTCATACCATCACGCCAGGACGCATCCGGAAATCATGGCCATCCTGCACCAGGAAGCCGGAGAGAAGCACGATCCCGAACTCATGGATTTCTTTTCCCAGATCATCGAATCCAGCCAGTACAAGGCAACCAAAGTCTGACTGTTCTACTGCAATCGTACGATACCTTTGAACTTATTCACCACCGACTAAGGCCAGATCAAAACCAGCGTTCCGGCAACGACAAGCGTTCCACCGATGATCAACTTGGGCGTGACCGCTTCGCCCAAGAACAACACGCTCAACACGATGGCAAACACGACACTGAGTTTATCCACCGGCGCGACCATGGAGGCCGGCGCCATTTGGAGTGCGCGGTAGTAGAAGAGCCACGACAACCCTGTGGCAATGGCCGAAAGCACCAGAAAAACAACAGGTCGCATTTCCATGGTTCTTTGCGGAAAGCGCCATTCGCCCTGAAAGCTCACGATCGCAAACGTCATGGCCAGAATCACGACGGTACGAATGAATGTCGCCAGGTTGGAATTGATCCCCTCGACACCGAGCTTCCCGAATATGGCCGTCAATCCCGCAAAGAAAGCCGAGCCCAGCGCAAATAATTTCCACGACATGATCATTAACCTCCCGCAAGGACAAGAGGCAAAACTATATCCTGTTATTGAAGCTGAACGATGCCGATCCGGGAAAATGCCTTGCCTTGCTGTCTTTACATTATCAAGGAAGCTTGTTACCTTTCATCCAGGAGATGGCATACCTCCCGGAGTTCATGCTCCGAACCGCCCAACCGGGCTGATGATGCCTACCGATAACCCGGCAGCGGGGCGGTAGGCATTTTTTCTGCCTGCTCTGCCGGATCGATACCAATCCGGACGGAGTGATGATATGGGTATTTACGGTTTTCTTGCAGTGGGTTTCGGCGCGGCTTTCGGTGCGTGGTTGCGATGGTGGCTGGGCCTTCTGCTCAATCCGGTCTTTCCGACGCTTCCCTTGGGTACGTTGGCGGCCAACCTGATCGGAGGTTACCTGGTCGGCGTCGCGGTCGCATTCTTCACCGAGCATGCCGGCCTGCCTCCGGAAGTGCGATTGTTCGTCATCACCGGCTTCATGGGCGGGCTTACCACTTTTTCCACCTTCTCCGCCGAAGCGGTCACGCTCATTTCCCGAAGCGAGTATCTTTGGGCCTTGGCACACACGACTGTCCATCTCGGGGGTTCGCTCGTCATGACGGTACTGGGTATGCTGACCGTCAATCTGCTCAAGATCAAAGGGGCCGCATGATGAACGCGGACATTCCGAACTGCCCGTTCTGCAATCCGGATAGCATCCTGTTCGAAAACGAACTGGCCTATGCCAAACAAGACAAATTCCCGGTCAACCCGGGCCACCTCCTGATCATTCCGAAGCGTCATGTCGCCGATTTCTTCCTCACCACCCGTGAAGAGCAGGCCGCGCTGTTACTGTTGCTAGATCAAGCGAAACATCATCTCGACGGCGAACATGCTCCCGCCGGCTACAACGTCGGCATCAACGTGGGCGAGGTGGCGGGCCAGACGATCCCGCATGTCCACGTGCACCTCATTCCGCGCTACAAGGGCGACATGAAAAGCCCGCGCGGCGGAGTGCGCGGCGTGATCCCATCCAGGCAGTCTTACTGAAGATCAATTCGTGAGGAGGCACACCATGAAAGGCACATCTCTCAAGTTTTACATGCACGAGAACCGCAATCATCAACACACGCTGGTCTACGAATGGCTGCTGGAACAGGCGAAGAAGATGGGCATACACGGCGGCTCGGCGTTCAAGGCCATTTCCGGCTTCGGGCGGCATGGCGTATTTCATGAAGAACACTTCTTCGAGCTGGCGGGCGATCTGCCGGTGGCTGTGGAATTCATCGTGAATGACGATGAGGCGGATCGGCTCCTGGAAATGGTCAGAAGCGCGGGCCTGACCATGTTCTACGTCAGGATGCCCGTTGACTACGGCGTTATCAATGGCAGTACCGATATTCGCAACTGAGAGAACAGGATGCTGGCATGTGCAGACTTCCATATCTCACCGGGGTCATGGCACCTGAAGACAGATGCACCGAGCCGTGGCGAACGCCCGGAAAAATGCAACCAGTCGATGCGCATCGGGGAACATCCGGGGGATTCTGTAATATATGCGGAGCGCAAGGCGTTCGTGCGCTGACGATACATGGCTTCCGTTCGCCTGCTTCCCGGACTATGCTTGGGGAGCAAAGGCATTGCCAGGGATCGCCAGGAATGAAGGACTTGATCTGCGTTCCACTTGAATACCTCAGGAGATATTTCAATGAGCACCGCTTACCTCGTCGGGCACACCACCGTTAAGGACGCAGCAAAATGGATCGACTACCGCGATCAGGTGTCGGCCACTCTTGCGCCGTGGGGTGCGGAAATCGTCTTTCGGGGTAAACGGATTGTCGTGCTCGCTGGCGAACATCCTTACGAAGACGTCGTCGTTATTCAGTTCCCGAACAAGGAAGCAATCGAAAACTGGCACTCGTCGCCCGCTTACCAGGCGCTCATACCGCTGCGGGAACAGGCTGCGGAGATGGTCTTGCTCTCTTTCGAGACGCCGCCTGCATAGTTGCCAATTGCGGGACTATTGGTCCGGCACTGTGAAGTCTGAAGCCCGTTCGCCTTGAGCTTGTCGAAAGGTGGATGGGCTTCGACATAACCAACGACTTGCCCGCTTGCGGGCTTAGTCGAATGGCTAGTAGTTTCATCAGGCTCAAGCCCGAACGGTGTTAATACTTCACAGTGACGGCTCAATAATCCTATTGAGGTTTCCATGATTGGAGACAACACACGAAACGTGTTACCTCGTCATTCCGGCGAAGGCCGGAATCCAGTTGATTAACAAAGCCACACGCAGTGTGGGCAATGCGCCAGCCATGACTCTCCCCGCCGCGCGGAACTTTAGACCAGGCTGGATTCCGGCCTTCGCCGGAATGACGGTAGTTAGACTTTGTGTAATGAATTACGGAAAGATCAATGATCCACACAAGCCAGCACCACTCCGATGGCCTGCAACGGGTCGTCGGTCAGGCTGAGGCAATGCTCGCCGCCGCCGACCAGATACAGATTGAAGTTTTGGCGCTGCAAAGCGGCCGGCAAGCGTGCCGGCATGTCGTCGTCGTTGCATAGGGTGAAGCGCAGATCCGGCCAGGTTTTTTTCAGGGCGAGCAATGTATCTTCGCCCAGTTCGCCTGACGCGGCAGCGGCGCTCGCGATCTTATCCAGTGTCTCGGGCACGATCATCGTATGGCCTCAGTCATCTTCTGCCGAACCGAATTTGCTCAGCGATTTTGCTTCCACACCCAGTATCTTGGCCAACCAGGGAGGAGGCGCATCGAGGACGCCTTGCAGGCGTTGCAAGGTGACGCGAGCTTTGCCGCCATCGGGCACTTTCACGGGGTGAATGTTGGCGCGCACGGCCTTCGCCGCCGCCGGCCCGCCGATGGATTGCACATAGACGATCTGGCAGTCGCTGATAAGTTGGGCGCGGGCGACATTCTTGTCTTCGGCATCGTCGGTGATGAGCGTCGAGCGCGCATCGATCAGGCGCATGTCGTTACGCCCGACTTGGTAGATCAGGAAGCGCGGGCAGGAACCGAAGTGTCCGTCGAGATTCTCTTCGGTATTGGAGGCAACAGCCACGCGCAGGCTGCCGGGCATCTCGCCATCGATATAGGCATCCATGGGCGGCAGGTTGTCGGCGTCGCCGGACTCTCCCCACAGATAGCGCACGGCCAGCTTGATGGAAGCGCTATCCACGTCCGGCTCGACGGTCTCTTCGCCGGAAAGGATGAGTTTGAGGTCGGCCACGGTCACCTTGGCGAGTTTTTCTTCGGTGATGGGCAAGCCGAGGTTGTCGCCCAGCTTCGCCGCGAAGGCGCCTGCGTTCACATCTGCAAGCGCACGTGCGGCTTGTGCGATGCGCAGTGCGGCGGTTTTGGTAATCACTGTTGCGGTCATGGCTCGATACCTCCAATTCAGGAAGTGAGAAGGGGGAAGGGTTTGCACCTGCGGCGCTCAAGGGTAGAACCGAACGTGCTTTTGCCCTTATCCCTTCCCTCTCTGCCCTTCTCTGTTGTTAAGCCGCGAGTTGTGTGATGCAGCCCTTGATCGGGCACACCTTCACGCATTGCGGTTTGTCGTACTCACCATCGCACTCGGTGCATTCGCTTGCATTGATGATGTACAACCCCTTCTTCACACTGATGGAAGCCGTTGGGCATTCCGGTTCACAGTCACCGCATGAGGTGCACAGTGTTGTGTCGATTTTCATTGCCATGATATTTTCCTTTCTTAAATTCCGGGAAGGGGGAAGAGTGAAGGGAGAAGGGAGAAGGGTGACTACGGTTTCGGCTTTACCCTTGAGCACCGCACCCTTCCCCCTTTACTCTTCCCTGTCTTCATTCCGCCGCATCCAGACGCTTGGCACGCAGAGAGATCGGCAACCTGGCCGGAGCCGTCTGCGGCTCGATGTAATACGTGCCGCCGTTGTTGAGCTTGATCTCGCCACCCCACTTTTCCGGAGTGTCGAACTCCATCGAAACGATGGCGTCCTCGAGGTCGCGCTTGGGCAGGTAGAACACATACGCGCCTTTGCTGCCCTGGATCATGATGTTTGCCATTTGATGCTCCTTCGTCGCAAGTGAAGGGTAAAGGGGGAAGGGAGCGCACCTGCGGTGCTCAAGGGTAAAACCGAACTGCATTTACCCTTCTCCCTTCAGGCCGCTTGCGGCCACCCTTCCCCCTTCCCTGCTGTTAGCGCACGAGGTCGTGGTTGTAGTCCGTCGTCCCCATGCCGCGGGTCTCCTCGTCCAGACGCTCCAGCACTGCATTGGTCAGTGTGGTGAGCATCTGCATAGCACCCTCGTAACCCAGCGTCGTCGCACGATGCAGATGGTGGCGGTCGAAGATCGGGAAGCCGATGCGGATCAGCGGAACCTCGAATTCCTTGCCCTTGTGCAGCGTGTCGCGCTGAATGAACTTGGCGTAGCTGTTGCCGATCATGAAGTCCGGTTTCTCGGTCAGCACCAGCGACCGGAAGTGCCACAGGTCGGCGCCCGCGAACACTTGCGTGTTCTTGCCGTACGGCGTCTCTTCCAGCACCTTGCGGATGGCTTTCTCCCAGCGCTTGCTGCCGTTGTTGCACAGCACGTGCAGGGGTTCGATGCCAAGTTCGGTCAGGAACTTGGTCATGCCGATAGTGAAGTCCGGATCACCGTACAGGCTGATCTTCTTGCCGTGCAGCCAGGTGTGGCTGTCGGTCATCATGTCGACGAAACGGCCGCGTTCCTTCACCAGCGAAGCAGGGATAGCCTTGCCGGTGACTTCGGAGACCTTCATCAGCCATTCGTCGGTCCACTCCAGGCCCATCGGGATGTTCAACTTCGGCACTTCATGCTTCCAGATCTGGTCGACGTATTTCTTGGTCTTGTCCAGTTGCAGCGGCTGCATCAGGAAAGTCGTCGTTGCGTTCGGTGCATCCTTGATCTCGTCCTGGGTCGTGCCGCCTGCGTACATGCGGAACTGGCCATCGGCCGGTGTATCCAGCACTTCGGTCGGATCGCTCAGCATGGTGTGCGCGACGCCCATCTCGTCCAGCATGCGATGGATGACACGGTAGTTGCCCAGGTAGGTCTCGAAACCGGGAACGATGTTGATCTTGCCGTTCTTGCCGACGACCTTGTCCTCCATGCTGTTGCGCGTGAAGTAACTCATGATGCCTTCGAACATGTTGTCCCAGCCGGTCACGTGCGAACCAACGAAAGACGGTGTGTGCGCGAACGGAACCGGATAGTCGTCGGGGATGTTTCCGGCCTTCTTGGTGTTGCGGATGAAGGCGTTCAGGTCGTCGCCGATGACCTCGGCCATACAGGTCGTGGAAACGGCGATGACGTCCGGCTTGTACAGCGCCTTGCAGTTTTCCAGGCCGTCGATCATGTTCTTCTGACCGCCGAACACGGCTGCATCTTCCGTCATGGAATCGGACACGCAAGAGATAGGCTCGCGGAAATGACGGTTGAAGTAGGTACGGAAATACGCCACACAACCTTGCGAACCGTGCACATACGGCATGGTCTTCTCGAAACCCAGTGCGCACAATACAGCGCCCAGCGGTTGGCAGGCCTTGGCCGGGTTAACGGTCAACGCTTCGCGCTTGAAGTTAAGTTCGCGGTACTCCATCGTGGTGGTCCAGGTGAACGTGTCCTGGATCTTGGCCGCTTCGTGGCGCTCTTCGAATTGAGTCTGTTTGTTGCCTATCGATTCCTTATACTCGTCCTGACGGAACAATGGATAACAGGGTTTGATGTCATCAGCTTGTTGCATTTTTATCTCCTTAGCCGCACTGCCCATATGCAGATGCCGGCACAGATTGATAGATTGACGGCGATATCTTGCGCGTCACTAAATTTCTTCCTCTGCTCCTTCCCCCTTGCAGGGGGAAGGTTGGGATGGGGGTAGAGTTGTTGGTGTTACTCCACTTCTACCCCCACCCTGGCCCTCCCCCTGCATGGGGGAGGGAACTGAGGAGTTTTCTTACGCTGCCTTCTTTTCTGCTAATGAACCGTCCTTGTTCAACCACGGCGCCGTGATCTTGCTCCAGCACGGGTTGTTCAAGGTCATATCCATGTCGCGGGCGAAGATGGCAAAGCCGTCGTAGCCGTGGTACGGGCCGGAATAATCCCAGCTGTGCATCTGGCGGAAAGGCACACCCATCTTCTGGAAGATGAACTTTTCCTTGATGCCGGAGCCGACCAGGTCGGGCTTGACCTTCTTGACGAACTCTTCAAATTCAAAGCCGGTGACGTCGTCATACAGCAGCGTTGCGTTGCCCATATCCTTGATGGTGCGGTCGTAGTCGTCGTTGTGGCCGAACTCGTAACCGGTACCGACCACTTCCATGCCCAGATCCTCATAGGCGCCGATCACGTGACGCGGACGCAGACCGCCGACGTACAACATGACGCGCTTGCCTTGCAGACGCGGTTTGTACTTGTCGATGACAGCCTGCATCAGGGGCTGATACTTGGCGATGACGCGCTCGGCACCTTCCTTGATCTTGTCGTCGAACAGCGCGGCGATGGCACGCAGCGATTCGGCGACCTTGGTTGGGCCGAAGAAGTTGTATTCCATCCAGGGGATGCTGTACTTCTCTTCCATGTGGCGTGCGATGTAGTTCATCGAGCGGTAGCAGTGGATCAGATTGACCTTGACGTAAGGCGTCTTTTCCATTTCAGCGATGGTGCCGTCACCGGACCATTGCGCAACCACGCGCAGACCCATCTCTTCCAGCAGGATGCGCGAAGACCATGCGTCGCCGCCGATGTTGTAGTCGCCGATCACGGCCACGTCGTACGGTGTGCCTTCGAATGCCTTGCCGTCGCGGCGCGGCAGGACCCAGTCGCGGATCGCATCGTTGGCGATGTGGTGGCCCAGCGATTGCGACACGCCGCGAAAACCTTCGCAGCGCACGGGAACGACAGGCTTGTCGATCTCCTTGGCGGCCTTCTTGGATACCGCCTCGATGTCGTCGCCGATCAGGCCGATCTGGCACTCGGATTGCACGGAGATACCCTTGTTCAGCGGGAACAGCTGCTCGATCTCGCCGATGAGTTTGGCCAGCTTCTTGTCGCCGCCGAACACGATGTCCTTTTCCTGGAAGTCGGAAGTGAAGTTCATCGTGCCGAATGTGTTCACGCCTGTAGTGCCGACGTAGTAATTACGGCGACCTGCACGGGAATATTGACCGCAGCCGACCGGGCCGTGGGAAATGTGGATCATGTCCTTGATCGGGCCCCACACCACGCCCTTGGAGCCGGCGTAGGCGCAACCGCGTATGGTCATCACGCCCGGCAACGATTTGCGGTTGGAGGTGATGCACTTCTTGGACTGTTCGATGGATTGATCGTTGACCGCCAGGTGTTTCTCGCGGTCCTTCTTTGCTTTCTCCGGATAGACCTCAAGCACCTCCTGGATCAGGGCTTCGGTTTCTTCGCGTGTTAATGCTGTCATTTCATTCTCCTTAAATGACCCACCAATATGTGGAGTCCGTCAGAGGTTATGTAGGTTGGGTTAGCCCGCAGGGCGTAACCCAACATCATTTGAAACGGTCGGGTTATACCCGCAAGGGGTAGGACGTATTTGTACGGGAGCAAAGCTCCCAACAACTGCGCACCGCCTTTCGGCTAACCCGACCTACATTTTTCAGGCAGCAGCCAGTTCAGCCGCTTTCTTGCCAATGATGGATTCGTCTTCTGCTTCCATGATGCCGAATTCCATCAACAATGCTTCCAGTTCGTCCATGGTGATCGGGGTCGGGATAACGAACTTCTTGTTCTCCACGATCTTTTTCGCCAGGGCGCGATACTCGTCCGCTTGCTTATGTGTGGGATCGTATTCGATCACGGTCATGCGGCGGATCTCGGCGTGCTGCACAGCGTTGTCGCGCGGGATGAAGTGGATCATCTGCGAACCGAGCTTGCCGGCCAGCGCCATGATGAGTTCGTCTTCGCGGTCGGTATTGCGGCTGTTGCAGATCAGGCCGGCCAGACGCACGCTGCCGGAGTTCGCATACTTCACGATGCCCTTGGCAATGTTGTTGGCCGCATACATCGCCATCATTTCACCGGAGCAAACGATGTAGATCTCCTGAGCCTTGTTCTCGCGGATCGGCATCGCGAAACCGCCGCACACCACGTCGCCCAGCACATCGTAGAACACGAAGTCGAGTGCCTCGTCATACGCGCCTTCTTCTTCCAGGAAGTTGATGGCGGTGATCACGCCGCGGCCGGCACAACCGACACCGGGCTCAGGACCACCGGACTCAACGCACTTGATGCCGCCGAAACCGACCGACAACACGTCTTCCAGTTCCAGATCCTCGACGCTGCCGGCTTCTGCAGCCAGTTCCATCACGGAGTTTTGTGCCTTCGAGTGCAGGATCAAACGGGTCGAGTCCGCCTTGGGGTCGCAGCCGACGATCATTACTTTCTTGCCCGATTCAGCCAGGGCAGCCACCAGGTTCTGGGTGGTAGTCGATTTGCCGATACCGCCCTTCCCGTAAAGTGCGCATTGACGCAGAGCCATGTTAGTCTCCTAAGAGTTTCAGAATTTAAATTGCGATTGAAAACTGTCGCTCGCACCCAGTACATCGCAAGCTCCGTGCCACGCCTCCACACACATCCAAGCACATGAAATGCAAGAAAATAATAAAACAGCCCTACATGCATTGGTGGATGTGCAACACAACAAGACAGATGCCTTTGTAGGAGTAGCTACAAGCCAGAATCCGGTTTTGCCACGCTCGGCGCGCCTGCCGATCAACCGCTGCAACCTGCCTGCCGATATCCTCGGCGGATTGACTTTCCAGCATGCCCCCATCGCGCTCGAACTCGACGGCGTCGCCCAATTCCACCGCGGGCTTTTCAAGCTGCTGGATCGACTCGACGATGCCGCAGATCGCGCCGACGCCTTCACCATGCACATGAATGCGTCTTTCTATCTCGACGAGCCGGAGCAGGCTGGCTACACCGCGCAAGCGACACACAAGCGGCAAAAAGCGGATTATTTGCGCATGGTGCGCGGCTGGAGCTTCGATGCGGATGGTCGTGAAGGGGCCGCACTGAAAGGCTGGGTAGAATCGCGCTTCGGCCTGCTGCCGCGCCATCACGGAGGCCATATACGCAACCTGTCGGGCGAGGCGTATCGGCATTATCTGGAGATGCGCGCCAGCGCGCTTTACGGCACCAACGCACTGGAGTCGCAGTTCGACCTGCTCTACACCTATTGCCAGTACGAACTCGCGCGACAGCATCCCGGCGAGACTCATCTCACCCTGTATCGCGGCGTGAACCGCGTGGACGACTACGAGACGCTGGCAACGCTGGACGACAAGCGCCGCGTTGTCCTGTTCAATAGTTTGAGTTCATTCACCGCCAATCGCGAACGCGCCGATGAGTTCGGCGACTACTTGCTGACGGCGCAAGTGCCGCTGGCGAAAGTGTTCTGCTATACGAGCTTGTTGCCGGGGATGTTGCAGGGAGAAAATGAGTACACCGTAATCGGCGGGTTATATGAGGTTAGCATTGCGGCGTATTGATTAAGCAAGTTTGTTCGCTCGAGTTTGTCGGCAACTTGATTAAGAGGCGCGGAAGACGTTGGCACGGGCGGTGTGTTTTCGTTTACCATTTGCCAGTCGCGTGCTGGTTTTTTCAATACAAACAAAGGGGAAACTCCTAAATGCGTCAAGTTATACACTGTAGTGCCCCAAGATATACACTGATATCGGTGTATACATTACGTTATAGGTCTCATTCCATCGTCTATCCCAATCTATCTGAGTGGAGCTCTCCTATGTACTTACGCATTTTCTTTCTCGGCGCTATCGCACTACTTCTTTCGGCTTGCTCAGCAACAGGTCCGCGGTTTGACATAAGCAAGGCGGAGGCTGTTTCTTCCGCTGCATCGCAGGTGTACCTGTTCCGCGAATCAGCGTTTATTGAAAGTGGCACATACCCGGTAGTCGTCGTAGATGGAAAGGAAATTGGGGAACTCCGTAATGGCGGCTACCTTGTTGCAAAGGTGATTCCGGGGCCTCACAAAATAGTCGTTCAGTCCGGTGGGCTAGTGCGTGGCCAGTGGATTCACGGCCCAAAACAGTTACAAATTGAAGTGGCGCCAAGCACACGTCGCTATTTCCAACTTTCACTGCGGACAACGGGTTCCTCTGGCAACACAATATATCGCGGCGATTCTGTAGCCGAAGTTCCAGAAGCATATGCACTAACGGCGCTGACTGAATTGCGGCTGTCTGAGTGACCTCTAACCTCTCATTCCACCGGACGCTGCACGATAAAGCTATGCAGCGCCGGTGAATTCAAACGTTATATTCCAAGCAGGGTCAGACTATCGCTCAAAGAGTGTTAGAAATGCTGATTGAAAAAATTAGAAATCGAGAAAGTGGAATTATTTTGTATGGGTTAGTTCCTCCTAAAAAGGGAACTGATCCTGAGAAGATTACAGAAATTTCTACTCGTCAAATTCAAAGACTCAATGGCAACCATATAGATGGGCTAGTTCTTTATGACATCCAGGATGAGGGCTCAAGAACAAACGAAGAGAGGCCTTTTCCATTTATGGAGACGATAGATTCTTTCACGTATAGCCGGGAATACCTGTCTTCTCTATCAATACCTAAGATCATCTACCGTTCGGTCGGGAAATATAGCCGAGCGGAACTGTCTCAGTTTTTTACGTGTTTATCTCCGGAAAATGAGCTGACAGTTTTTGTCGGCGCTTCCTCTGTCTCCCAGGAAGTGACGATGTCAGTAGGTGATGCCTATGAACTTAGGAGAGAGATCAATAATGATGTTGTTTTAGGTGGAGTAACTATTCCAGAGAGGCATAAGTCCAGGGGCAATGAGCACATAAGGGTATTCAATAAAATATCGCATGGCTGCTCGTTCTTTGTTTCTCAGGGCGTTTATGATGTAAATGCCTCCAAGGATTTCCTATCGGATTACTATTACTATGGTAAAGAAAACGGCATTCCGTTAGTACCAATAATATTCACCTTAACGCCTTGCGGTTCAGAGAAAACGCTTCAATTTATGAAGTGGTTGGGTATCAGTATTCCAAGATGGCTTGAGAACGACTTACTACATTCGGATGATATTCTCCAACGGTCTGTCGACTGCTCCGAACAAAACTGGAATGAGTTAAAGGACTTTGCCGAAGGCAAAGGTATTCCTGTTGGCTGTAATATTGAGAGTGTCGCAGTAAGGAAAGTGGAAGTCGAGGCATCAGTTGAGTTGCTCAGGAGAGTTAGTGAGAAGAAGCCTCACCTGTGATTCAGGGTCAGCTTCGCTATTGTTTTCGCCCCAACTCTCAAGGCGTAATCAACTTCACACTCGGGAAATAATTCTGGTATTTCCGCGCATCGCGCGTCAGCAACGGGCATCCAAGTACTGCCGCATGTGCGCCAATGAAAAAATCAGCCAGCACGTTGTTGACTTTGCCGCCCTGCTTGCGGTATTGCGCGAAAGCTTTGCCCGCCAGGAACAAGGCCGGTCGCGGTAACTCCACCAATTTCAGACCGAGATTTTCGATGGTGTCATCCAGTGCTTCTGCTCTGGAAAATGTCAGCGACAACTCGGCGTAGATGATGGGGTTGATAGTCAAGGGGTGAACTTTGGATTGGGCGCGCAACTGTGCGATTGACCAGTCTGCCCACTTTGGATCGTCTTCCAGAACGTCGATCAGGACGTTAGTGTCGACGAGCAGCATTAGAACGCTCGGCCCAATTCGTCGCACCGGCGAAGGCCGGTGCCCAGTTGATTAAAAACGCTGGATTCCGGCCTGCGCCGGAATGACGAAGTCTGAAATCCAGGCGCGAGCATTTTTTACTCGGCACGCAGCAGTGCCATCAGGTCATCGGTACGCCATTTGACATCTGCCTTGCCGCGCGCAGTATCGAAGCGATCCGGTTTGCGGCTGGCGCGCGCGCCGACTTTGTGGATGACTACATCACCTTCTTGATTGACGGCGAATTGCACCGAGCAGCCCGGCTCCATGTTGAGCGCATCCCGAATCTGCTTGGGAATGGTGACTTGGCCTTTGCTAGTCAGTGTTGTAGTCATGATGATCCCGATTAAAGTATTACCTGATGCAGGATTGTAATACCACAACATAATGCCCGGCAACAGGCTTGCAGACCAAGGAAAAGTGGTTGATTATCAAAACAAGCCTTGTTATCAAGAAGCCCACCATGCGCATCACTACCCTCGGTTGCAACGCCAGTATCACCGGCGAGCTGCGCACCACCTGTTACCGGGTGGACGACGACATCCTGATCGATGCCGGTTCCGGTGCCGGCGATCTGAGCCTGGCGCAGTCCATCGCCATCGACACCGTATTCCTTACCCACTCGCACCTCGACCACTGCGCTTTCCTGCCCATGCTGGCCGATGCGGCGGGAAGTTTTCGCGATGCGCCGCTGACTGTGTATGCGCTGCCGGAAACCATCGCCATCCTCAGGGAACACATGTTCAACGGCTACTTGTGGCCCGACTACACCATGCAACCCGTTCCGGAACGCCCCTATATCCGATTCGCACCGATACGGCCGGGCGACACGGTGGAACTGGGCGGCAGGTTCATCACCGCGCTACCGGCACGCCATTCCGTTCCGTGCGTTGGCTATCGTGTCGATAACAGGCGGGCCAGTTGGGTGTATAGCGCCGACACCACTTACTGTCCGGATTTCTGGCAGGCGCTGAACCACATCGACAATCTGAGATACCTGCTGATCGAAAACACATTTCGCAACGACAACGCCATCGGTGCGCAACGCTCCGGTCACACCACGGCGGATATCCTGGCGCGGGGACTGCGCCTGCTGGATCACCCCGTAGAGCTGTTCATCGTGCACATGGAAGCGGGATACGAGGAAATCACCATGCGCGAAGTGCTGCAAACTGCAAATGAATTCAAACCGCAGATGCTGCGGCGCGGGCATGTTTTTGAGCTTCAGGAAATGGGAGCGCCGTTCGTTCCCTCGACAAGCTGAGCGTGTGCTGTTGGGGCGCACGCCCCTTACAGCCACGGCCTAGCCCTTGCGGGTGCAGGGCGAACGGGGATCAAGAGTCGGTACAAAAAGTGTTTTGCGCCCTACCCCGGCACCCTTGTGCGACAAGATTTTCGGCTTTGTCGCATTCCCTCCAAACTCCACCGGCCTGCAACCCGCGCCAATGCTGGGCGGCCACTCTGGCCCGCTTATTGCGAATGATCCCCTCATCATTCACAAGCAGGAGTCACCCCCATGAGCACCTCGTTCGAAAATATCTTCGCCGGTCTCTCCGACGGCAGCATCGTCCCCTACCTTGGCCCGGGGGCCTTGAATGGCGTGATCGATCCGGCTACGGGCAAAGCCATCCCCGCCGACAGCGACAGCCTGATCATCGCAATGAACAACGGCCAGCCTATGGCGCCGAAGCTGATGTTCGAGTTTCCGCGCGCAGCCATGAATGTGGAACTGAAGCGCGGCCGCTCGGCGGTCAATAAATTCCTCGATGCGACTTATCGCGACACACATTGGAGCACTTCCGCATTGCATGCCTGGTTGGCACAGCAGAAGCTGCCCTACCTCATCGACGCCAACCGCGACACGCAATTGCAGAAACAATATGCCTCCACGCCACACACGCTGATCGTCGGCATCGCGCGCATGTCCGGCAAGGAATACCGCTTCCGCCTGTTCAAGCACGACGGCACGGGCTACTCCGCCATCGAGCAGGAAGCCGTCGATACCAGCCTTCCCATCCTGTTCAAGCCGCTGGGCACGCCGCTGCCGGAGTCGAACTACATCGCGTCGGATGCCGATTTCGTCGACTACATCACCGAACTGATGGGCGGCTTCGCCATCCCGTCGTTCGTCAAACGCCTGCGCCAGAACAAGCGTTACCTGCTGCTTGGCATGCGCCTGAACCGCGACACCGACCGCATGGTGTTCTCCGACGTCATCTTCGGCGCGGATAAACCCGCTGGCTGGGCGCTCATTCCGCACCCGACCGACAAGGAGAAACGCTATCTGGGCAAGATGGGCATCGAGATCGTGAATGCCGACGTGGCTGATTTCCTGACAGCCGCACAAAGCTGGAACGGTAGCCTGGCAGCAGCATGAATAAATTCCGTGCAGGGTGCGCTTGCGCACCTGTCCAAATAAAGCCTGGTGCGCAAGCGCACCCTACGAGTTGTCGGTGATGAGCAAACATCAAGCGGTATGGGATCACACGCGCCATATACTGGGCATGGAAGAGATGGATTCCACGCATCGCGAATTCATCGAACAAGTCGCCGCGCTTGTCGCTGCCGGAAATGCGGAATTCCCGGCACTGTTCCAGGCGCTGGTCAATCACACCGCTGCGCATTTCAAGGCAGAAGGCGCATTGATGCGTGCCTCAAGATACCGCGGACTGCCTGAACACGAAGGGGAACACCACCGCGTGCTCGGCGAACTGCAACAACTCAACCGCAGCCTGAAACGCGGGCATCTGCGGCTGGTACGCGCTTATGTGAAGGAAGGTTTGCCGGAATGGTTCGACACGCATCTGGCGATGATGGATGGTGCGTTGGTGATGCATCTTAAAAAGGTTGGGGGTGAGTGTGAAGATTCCACGGGTCATCCCTCACCCTAACCCTCTCCCGGTGGGAGAGGGGACTTGTTCGACGTACCCCCGGATCAGTCCTCAACCAGCAGATCGAGCTTCCTTGCCAGCCACTTCGTGGTCGTGGCCTGGATCAGGATGGTCATCAGGATCGCGATGAAAGTGACGGAGGCGATGATCTGCGCGCCCGGCGCTTTCATGCCGACCAGCATGCCGGCTAGCGCGCCGGGAATCACGCCGGTCTCGCGCGTCCAGCACATGAACAGCATTTCCTTGAAGCTCCATTTGGCACGGCGATCCGGCAAGGCACACACAAAAACGGTGACCGGACGCGCGACCAGCATGAAGATCACCACCATGCCGATGCCCGCCCACAGGTATTGGTTCATCAGCCCGAAATCGACCTGTGTGCCGAGCAGGATGAAGATGAACATGCGCATGATCAGCGCCGTGGTCAAGATGTAGTCTTCCAGTTCATGGCTTTCTTCGGTGGAGCGTTTGAAGCCGAGAGAATCGACGTTCCCGAGCATGATGCCGAACACGAACACCGCCATGAAGCCGCTGGCATGGGCGCCATCCGCTCCCATGTAGGCGCCGATCACAGCCATCAACGTGACCACCGGGGCGAACTCCGCAAGGAAGTTGAATTTCTCGTGGGCGATCAATACCGCAGCCAGATAGCCGAGCACACCGCCGATCGCGATACCGAACGCCGATTGCTTGAACAGGTCAATCAGGGCATCTGCCGCCGAAAACTCTCCCGCCCCCATCGCAATACCCAGCACGGTGAAAGTGATGATGGCACCCATCGCGTCGTTGAAAGCCGATTCGCTCATCACCGTTTGCGCCACGCGTTCCTTGATCTTGATCTGCTTGAATACCGGCACCAACGTCGCCGGATCGGTGGAGGCTATCGTCGCACCCAGCAGCAGCGCCACGATGGCCGGCAGGCCAAGCAGGTAATACGCGGCCAGTCCGGTGATGGCTGCAGAGATCAGGACGCCGACCGTGGCGATCACCACAAGCGTGATCCATACTTCCTTGAGAACCTTGAGCCGGATCGATGCGCCGCCGTCGAACAGGATGTAGCTGGAACCGAAGATCAAGATCAGCTGGTTGACGGTGGAATTCGCCTTGATGTCCACAAAGCCCAGCATGCCCGGCCCGATCAGCATGCCCACCAGCAGGAACACCACCACATCGGGAACCTTTACCAGGCGGGCCAGCAGGCCGGAGAACGTCCCGATGCCGAGGATGATGCCGAATACGAGGAGAGTGTGTTTCGCGAGTTCCAGAGCTGCTGAGGATTCCATCTCGTTCCTTGATAAGTCGCATTAGTCTTCGTCGTCCTCCCCAGCGATAGCGCGGCGGGGAACGGTAGCCGGATCGGCCGTAATGGCGCGGTAGATCTCGACCCGGTCGCCGGGTTTGAGTACTGCGTCCATCTCGGCCATTTTACCGAAGATACCGACCGCGCACGCGCTCAAATCGACGTCCGGGAATTTCTTCAGGATGCCGGATTGTTCTATGGCACCCTGCACTGTCGTTTCGTCAGGCACCTCGATGCGCAGCCAGAGTTGCTGTGCGGGTTCGGAATAAGCGACGCCGATTTGCATGTTGTTCCTCCTGATTCTTCCGTTCGCCCTGAGCCTGATATAACTACTAGCCATTCGACTAGGCTGCATAGCCGCCAAGTCGCTGGTTATGTCGAAGGGCAAGCAATCAAACGAACCTCTTGTTAATCATCCTCCATTCATGGTTCGACAAGGCCTTTAGTCCTGAGCACAGTCGAAGGGTCACCACGAACGGAGGAATTTCAGCTTGCAACTAACCCGCTGTCGCTTCGGTAGCAACGACCACTTCAGCACGTGCGGCCCGGCGACTTTCCAGAACGCGCCTCCCCGCCAGCAGGAACCCCAGCACCATGAAACCGCCGGGCGGCAGGATCATCAGCAAGTAGCCCTTGTAATCCGGTATCACGGTCGTTTCTAGAAAGGCGAAGGCCGGCCCCAGCAGCAGATGTGCGTTGGCGAACAAGGTGCCCGCGCCCAACACCTCGCGTATGCCGCCGATCAGCGTCAGCGCAAAGGTGAAGCCCAGGCCCATCATCAAGCCATCCATCGCCGCTTCCCCGACACCCACTTTGGCGGCGAACGCTTCGGCTCGACCGAGCACGGCGCAATTCGCCACGATCAGCGCGATGTACAGGCCGAGTACTTTGTACAGGTCATGAGCCCATGCATTCAGGCTGACATCCACCAATGTGACCAGGGTGGCGATCAGCACGATGTATACAGGGATGCGCACATCGGGGCTGATCAAGTCGCGTACCGCCGAAATGATCGCGTTCGACGCCAGCAGCACCGCCGTGGTCGCCAGTCCCATGCCGAGACCGTTGGTGGCACTGCTGGTCACAGCCATGGTCGGGCACATGCCGAGTATCTGCGCAAAAACGATGTTGTTGTCCCATAATCCATCCCGCGCGATACGTCCGTAATTTCCGCTCATTTAAAATACCCTCCAAACCCGTCATTCCGGCGCTGCGTGTGTTGTTGGGGCTTCAGCTCCCTACAACCACGGCGTACCCCTTGCGGGTGCAGGCCGGAATCCAGACAATCAGATAATTTCTCGCGCTGTGAGACCAAATTGTAGTGTTGTCCGCTTCGCGGGCTGCTTGTTTTTGCTGGATTCCGGCCTGCGCCGGAATGACGGCCCTTCGATGTCATGGTTTTCCTCCTTGTGCCACAGATTCGTCGAGCAATACCGCCCGATTCTGTTCAAAGAATTCCAGTCCCTGCTTCACCGCCTTGACCACACCGCGCGGCGTGATTGTTGCCCCCGCGAACTGGTCGAACACGCCGCCGTCTTTCTTCACTGCCCATTTTTCTGCCACGGGTTCGCCCAGCCATTTGCCTTCGAACGAATGTATCCAGTCGCTCTTGGCGGGATCGATCTTGTCGCCCAGGCCCGGTGTCTCCGCGTGCTTGATGACACGCACGCCGAGTATCCTGCCCTCGCGCGACACCCCCATCACGCACACCAGTGCTCCTGCATAACCGTGTCCGACCATGCGATACACCACGGCTTCGACCCTGCCTTCATGGCGTGCGCGGTACACCAGCACGTCTCCGTCCTTGCCGGGCAGCGTGACGGTATCATTGAGCAGGTCGTTATCGTAAGTACCCGGCAATACCTGCGTCAGCGACTGCTTGAGGTCCGCCGCTTCCGCCGCCTTGATGTCGGCTTCGGTGACATGCGACGCCAAGGCCAACGCTGCACTGGTCAATAACGCCACCGCGCCCAGCAACAGGCCCTGATAAAACAGCTTGCCGCGTAATTGTTCGAGGCTCATCTCATGATCCTTTGTTCGCGGTCAACGACACGCCCTTGCGGTCGCGGCCATAGATGCGCGGGTTGACGTAGTAATCGATCAGCGGTGTCGCCGCGTTCATCAGCATCACTGCGAATGCGACGCCTTCCGGATACCCGCCCCAGGTGCGGATGATCCAGGTCAGCAGGCCGCATCCCAGCCCGAAGATGAATTGCCCGGTCGCGGTGTTGGGCGAAGTCACCGGGTCGGTGACGATGAAGAACGCACCCAGCATCAGGCCGCCCGAGAGCAAGTGGTACATCGGCCCGGCGTAATGATTGGGATTGACCATGTTGAAGAGCAGAGCGGGCACGGCCACGCCGAGCAGCATCGCAACAGGCGCATGCCAGGTGATGATGCGGCGCGCGATGAGGAACAAGCCGCCGAGCAGTATCAACAATGCCGCGGTCTCGCCCAGGCTACCGGCGCGGCTGCCCCACAGCGCATCGAGCGGCGCGTAGTAACCGGCCAGGGCCTGATCCAGACCGGCGCCACGCGTGAACTCGGTCTTCACATGACCCAGCAGCGACGCGCTGGCCATGCCGTCCAGCGGCTGGTGCATAAAGGTGATGTGCAAACTTTCCAGCCAATCGGGTGCATGTGCCGAACTCAATGGCGCGGGCGCAACCCAGATGGTCATCTCCAGCGGGAACGAGATCAGCAGCATCACTCGCGCTGCCATCGCTGGATTGAATGGATTCTGCCCCAACCCGCCGAACACCTGCTTGCTGATCACGACAGCGAAGAGACTGCCGAGCGCGGCGATCCACCAGGGCGCGAACGGCGGCAGCGATATCGCCAGCAGCCATGCCGTCAATATTCCGGAGCCATCCATCAGCACCGGGCGCACCGCGCGTCCCTGCAAACTGACTGCAAAGCCTTCGCCGACGATGGCAGCAGCAAGAGACACTGCCCACAGGTTGATCGCCGGCCAGCCGTATAGCCAGAAGCCGAACAGCGTGGCCGGCGTCAGCGCGAGCAGCACCGTGCCCATCACTTTGCCAATGCTGACGGGTGCGTGCGCGTGCGGGGAATGGGCGATCTTGTTCATATCAAATCTCCCGCCCGACCAATATACATGCCGTTCGGGCTGAGCCTGTCGAAGCCCTTTCCGAACCTGCCGCTGTGACCGCCAGAATGCCCTTCGACATAACCAACGACTTGGCTGGCGTTTTTTGACAGTCTAGTCGGATGGCTAGTAGTTCCATCAAGCTCAGGGCGAACGGAGTTGGTGAAATATTCGATATTGGTATTCCGACTCATACGACCTCCGTTGCAGCCTTCGCCGCTGCTTCCTTCGCGGCCCGCTCTTTTGCTTCGCGCGCGGCTTTGCGTTTCGCTGCCGCTTCGGCGCGCTCGCGGGCGATGCGGGCGATACGCTCGTTGCGGGCATCTGCCAGCTTCTTGGTGGCTTCCTGTTTCAGCTTCACGCGTTCCTGTTCCATCAGTTCGCCCTTGGCGAAGTTGAAGTAATGCACCAGCGGAATATGCGACGGGCAGACGAACGAACAGCAGCCGCAGGCAATACAGTCCTTCAAACCCAGCGCAACGGAGCCGGTCGAATCACCGGCGCGGATATGTGCAGCCATGTCCAGCGGCAGCAGGCCGACCGGACATGCGCGCACGCAACTGGAACAGCGGATGCACGGGGCCGGCTGGACGCTGCCTATCTCGCCGGAGGTCAGCGCCAGCACGCCGCTGCTGCCCTTCACGATGGGCACGGCAGCCGTTGCCAGTTCGACCCCCATCATCGGCCCGCCCAGCACCATGCGGGCCGGCTTGCCGGCGAAGCCGCCGCAGTACTGGAACAGTGTTTCGACCAGTGTCCCGATCGGCACTTCCAGATTGCCCGGCTCCACCACCGAGCCTCCGCTCACTGTCACCAGTCGCGACACCAGGGGGCGGCCGAAACGCACGGCATCGCGGACCGCGTAAGCCGTCGCGACGTTGTGCACCAGCACGCCAATGTCGGCAGTGCGGCCGTCCGCAGGCACTTCACGTCCGGTCAGCGCCCGGATCATTTGCTTGTCCCAGCCCATCGGGTACATCGCCGGAACGGCGATCACCCGGACTTCCGTGCCCATTGCGGCAGCCTGCATGGCGGCGAGTGCCGCCGGTTTGTTCTCTTCGATACCGACCATGATTTCGATCGCACCCACTGCGTGCCGGATGAGTCGAACGCCCTCGACAATTTCGGCCGCGCGTTCGCGCATGAGCCGGTCATCGCAAGTGATATATGGCTCGCACTCGCCGCCGTTGATGATGAGCGTACGCACCCGGTTCTTGCGGGAGAGATTCAGTTTCACCGCCGAAGGAAAAGTCGCTCCGCCCATGCCGACGATGCCCGCAGCCGCCACGCGCGCAGCGATCTCGTCCGGCGTCAGCGCGAATGGATCGGACGCGACCTCCGTCTCCAGCCAGCGATCTTCGCCGTCCGCTTCTATCGTGATCGTCGGCGCAGTCAACCCGGACGGATGTGCCGCGGGAAAATCACCGATGGCGAGGACGCGCCCGGAAGTGGGCGCATGTATAGGCGCGGAAATGACACCCTGTCCGGCACCGATGAGTTGCCCCTTCAGCACCTTGTCGCCCACGTTGACCAGGGGCTGTGCGGGCGCACCGACGTGTTGCAGCAGGGGCACGTACAGACGCCCGGGCATGGGCAGAACGCGGATCGCGCGATCCGCTGCCAATTCCTTGCGGCTTTCCGGATGTACTCCGCCACGTAATCGAAAGAGTTTCATAAAGCATCCTCATTAAAATGGAGCGGAATGCAACATGCAGTGAGCCGAATGCTTTGCAGCACTCGCGGACGTTCGCATCCCCACTCGTGGGGCCCCTGCTCTCTGCTCATGCTGCGATCCTCACGCGCTAACGGCTTGCATCGGTTGAATGACCGGCTTGTGCCAGTACCAGGCGTGCAGCGTCACCGGGATCGGCTGCAGTTTGATCGACTCGGTCGGGCAGACTTCCTCGCACTTGCCGCAGGCAGTGCACGCCTCGCGGAATACCGAATGCATCTGCTGCGCCGCACCCATGATCGCGTCGGTGGGACAGACCTTGAAGCAACGCGTGCAGCCGATGCAGATCTCTTCCTTCACTTCGGCGATCATCGGCACGTTGTCTTTCACGTCGGAGAGATTGGCTTCGACACCGAGCTTCAACGCCAGCGCCTGCACCACGGCACGGCCGCCGGGCGGGCACAGTGTGATGGGTGCGCTGCGGTCGGCCAAAGCTTGCGCAGCGCCCGCGCATCCGGGAAAGCCGCACTGGCCGCACTGCGAACCGGGCAGTATGGCCTGTATCTCTTCCACCAGCGGATTGCCTTCAACCTCGAGACGGCGTGCGGCGTAGCCGAGAAACAGTCCCATGGCTGAACCGAGGATAGTCAGACTGACGACGGCAAAGAACATTTCTTTCTCCCGTTAAACCAACCCGGCAAAGCCCATGAAGGCCAATGCGAGCAAACTTGCGGTGATGAATCCGATCGGCGCGCCGATGAACGCACCCGGCACTTGCGCCAAGGCCAAGCGTTCGCGCAGCCCGGCGAACAGCAAGAGCACCAGCGTAAAACCGGCAGCCGAGCCGAAGCCGTACAGCAAGCTGTTCACGAAGGGCAGTTTCTCCTGCGTGGTCAGCAGCGGGATGCCCAGCACGGCGCAGTTGGTCGTGATCAGCGGCAGATAGATGCCCAGCACTTGGTACAGCGCGGGATTGGTCTTGCGCACGACCATTTCGGTGAACTGCACCACGACGGCGATGACCAGGATGTAAACCAGGATGCGCAGGTACACCATGCCCAGCGGCATCAGCAGCCAGTGTTCCAGCATCCAGCAGGATGCCGAGGCCATGGTCATCACGAAGGTCGTGGCCAGACCCATGCTGACGGCGGTGTCGGTCTTCTTTGAGATGCCCATGAACGGGCACAGCCCCAGGAATTTCACCAGCACCACGTTGTTCACCAGCACGGTACTGAGCAACAACATCAAATATTCGCGCATATCGATAATCTCCTGTGCCCCTATCTGCAAGCGGCGTGCCAACCCAGGCAAGAAAAATGGAGGCGCACGAAATCAGGCGTTTGGTGCCGGAACGCACCAGACAGGTGCAAAAACCTTTGTCGTTGTCGGGTCGTTGCATGCACCGATGTAGCAAACACGACAACCCGCCTGCCATTGACAGCAGCGAGCCGGAACGAAAAGCCGGCGGCACAGATATTGCTGAACATGTCTCATACGCATTGATTGGGGACATCATGACCAGGCAGCAGGCACCGCACGAACCGAAACCGCAGGCATCCACAGAGGATGCCGGCAGCAACGTGCCGACGCATCTTTTCCGGCAGGCGGTGGAACAAGCTGCGCTGGCAATTTCCATCACCGATGCGCGCGCCAACATCCTGTATGCAAACGCCGCTTTCCAGCGCATCACGGGCTACGGACAACAAGAAGTCATCGGGCACAACGAATCCATTTTGTCGTACCACGTCACCCCCAAGCTGGTGTATGAATCCTTGTGGGCGCAGATACAAAGGCAGCGTCCGTGGAACGGCTTGCTGGTGAACAAACGCAAGGACGGCAACCGCTACCTGGCGGACGTGACCATCACCCCGGTGGTGGGAGAAGAAGGCCACACCACGCATTACCTCGGCATGCACCGCGACGTCACCGAAGTGCACCGGCTGGAACGCCAGGTGCAGAACCAGAAAACGCTGATCGAATCGGTGGTGGATGCGGCACAGGTCGCCATCGTGCTGCTCGACGAACAGGAACGCGTGTTGCTGGACAATCAGGAGTACAAGAAGCTGATCGGCGACCTCGGCAAGGAACCCGCGGTGAGACTGCTTGCCGCGCTACGTACGCAAATGGGCGAGGTATTTACCAAAGCGTATGACAAGCATCGCAATATCGCCGCGCGCGAGGTCTTCATCGAAACACCCAACCGCCCGGCACGCTGGTTCTCCTGCGCGATATCGTGGTTCGAGGAACACGATGTCGGCGCGGACGCGTTCTACGATCCGCAGCGCCGCCACTACCTGCTGCTCACCATCCAGGACATCAGCGAGCTCAAGCGCCAGCAGGAGGCGTTGCGCATCAACAGTTTGCGCGCACTGTTGTCGGAACAGGAACGCATACAGGGCTTGCGCGAAACGCTGGCAGGCGCGGTGTACCAGCTGGAAGGCCCGCTCAACATGCTGAGCGCCGCCGCCAACATGATGGGCAGGCGGCGCGAGGCAGGCGGCGACCTGCCTGCCGCCGGTGCGATCGACGAAGCGATCCAGAAAAGCCGCGAAGTGCTGGAGACGCTGCGCGCCTGCATCCCGGATCAGGGCAAGGAAGCGATGCAGCCGGTCAACCTGAACGAAGTGCTGGCGGATGTGCTCAAGCTCACCACGGCCAGCCTGCTCGGTGCGGGGATCGTGGTGGAGTGGGCGCCCTCGATCGAATCGTCAGTAGTCTCCGGGAATCCGGCGCAACTGACCAACCTGTTCAAGCAACTTGTCTCGAACGCCATCGAAGCAGTAAACGAAAGGCGCGGCGGACAGCGTGAATTGCGGCTCTCCTGCACATCCCGCCCCGACCATGTTGAAGTCTTCGTTGAAGACAGCGGGCCGGGCATCGCCGATGAGTTGCGCTTCAAGGTATTCCAGCCCTTCTTTACCACCAAGGGCGCAGCCAAACAGCACCTTGGCCTTGGCCTGGCGATGGCGCAGGAAGTCGTGAGCCGTCACGGCGGCACCATCGACGTCGATCCGGAATATCACGCCGGTTGCCGCGTGCGCGTGCAACTGCCATTTGCGACGGGAATGAATCATGCCCAATGATCGCATCGAAAGAAGAGCCGCGCATGAAATCGACCTGCTGCGCTCGGAACTGGATACGCTCTATCAGGTAAGCAAGGTCCTGTCGCGTTCGCTCAATCTCAAGGAAACGCTGGACGGCGTGCTGCATGCGTTGCACGAGGGTGTGGCGCTGGAACGCGGCATGGTCAGTCTCATAGACGCTGCCAGCGGCGAACTTCAGGTGTCGCTGGTGTACGGCGTATCGGATGCCGTCACGGAAGAGGTGAGTTACCTGCCCGGCGAAGGCGTGGTCGGCACCATCCTGAAGACCGGAAACAGCATCGTGGTCGAATCCATTATGGATGAGCCGCGCTTCTTGAGCCGGCTCGGCATCTATGACCCGCGGGGCGCTTTCGTCGGCGTGCCCATCCGCGTCGGCCAGAAAGTGATCGGCGTGCTGGCGGCGCAACCCGCACCCAGCATCAACAGGCAGCTCGGCGAATACCAGCACTTCCTGGAAATGGTCGGCAACCTGATCGGTCAGAGCGTGCGCCTGTCTCAGGAAGTCGCGCAGGAAAAGAAGGAGATCGTCGAAGAGCGCGATGTGTTGCGCCGCACCGTGCGCGGCCAGTACGGCTTCGACAACATCATCGGCCACACCCAGCCGATGCGCCGCATCTTCGAGCAAGTGCGGCTGGTGGCGAAATGGAACACCACGGTGCTGATACGCGGCGAGACCGGCACCGGCAAGGAGTTGATCGCGAACGCCATCCACTACAACTCGCCGCGCGCGCGCGGCAGTTTCGTCAAGCTCAACTGTGCGGCGCTGCCGGAGACCTTGCTGGAATCCGAATTGTTCGGCCACGAGAAAGGTGCATTCACCGGCGCAGTCGCGCAACGCAAGGGACGCTTCGAACAGGCAGAAGGCGGCACAGTCTTCCTCGACGAGATTGGCGAGATCTCCGCCTCGTTCCAGGCCAAGTTGTTGCGCGTGTTGCAGGAAGGCGAACTGGAACGCGTCGGCGGCACAAAAACCATCAAAGTGGATGTGCGCGTGGTTGCCGCCACGCACCGCGACCTGGAAGCGGAAGTGGAAAAAGGCCGTTTCCGTGAAGACTTGTATTACCGGCTCAACGTCATGCCGCTGTACTTGCCGCCGTTGCGCGACCGCATGGAAGACATTCCCGAGATCGCACGGTTCCTGGTGGAGAAGGTCAGCACGCAACAGGGCAGACAGCTCAACCTGACCGATGCCGCTCTGCGCATACTCATGCACCATGACTGGCCGGGCAACGTGCGCGAACTGGAGAACTGCCTGGAGCGTGCCTCCGTGATGACCGAAGGCGACACGATAGACCGCGACGCCATCCTGCTCACCGGCATCGACGAGAAGATATCGGCAAGCCGCGGGGCGATCCAGGACCTCGACCTCGACGACCCCAATCTCGACGAACGCGAAAAGGTCATCGCCGCGCTGGAGCAGGCCGGCTGGGTGCAAGCCAAGGCCGCGCGCCTGCTCGACATGACGCCGCGCCAGATCGCGTACCGCATCCAGACACTGAACATCAAGGTGCGGCAGATCTAAAGCAATCCGTTCGTACTGAGTCTGTCGAAGTATGAACGCCCGTCGACAGGCTCAGGGCGAACGTCTATTAAATCGAATCAACCCATCCTGAATACTGTGAAAACCCGCCCGGCATCAGACAGGCATGCAATTTGCTGCCTGATGCGCAAGGTTGAAAATGCGACGATCCAACCGACAATGACGGGACAAATGTTTCCCGTTGTTTCATTTACTCCAAAATAAACGGGACACACATGGCAATCAAAGATATCAGGGGATTTTCCGACAAAGCCAGGGCGGACGCCGAACTGAAAGCAAATCTCGTCGCCTGCCAGAAGGTGCGCGAACTGCTCGCGCTGGCACAGCAGCATGGCTTCAATTTCATCGAGGACGAGATGTATCCTCCCAACGAACCGCAGTTCACCGCCGACCAGCTTTCCGAGCGGCTTGCCAAAGCACTGCTGCGGGCCTGAGCCGGATGAGTAACGCGATCAGGGAGAACCGGGTAACGACCCGGTTCTTCGTCACCTATACCGGCGTCAGACTACCGTTCAAGCTGGTTAACGAATTGCAGGCCGGCGAAGTGGAGAACCGCAATACGTTCTTTCGCGGCTACTTCGACGCGCAGGACAGACTCACCGGATTCGACAAACTCGCCTACGGCGAGATCGAGCTCGCGCACCGTTACACCTATCACGGCAACGGCAGGTTGAGCGCGGCAGAGATCACCGACATCGACGGCGAGATGACGCTGTTGATCTTCGATGCAGAAGACAGTTCTGCTTGAGCGTTTTCAATCCGTGCAAAGGCAAGGTCGTCCCCTCGACGTTCTCCATTATTCCGGACCTGCCTTCCCTTGGTACCCATGAGCGACATCGGGTCTCTGCAAGAACTTAACGCGACAAGTGCCTGTCCAATCTGGGCCAAATCACAACATGTAGCGGCATTCGTTAACACTGATCGCGAATCAGGTATCGTCAATTCTCATCCGGATCCAGCCGGCCATTGCAGCCTCCGACCCGCGGGGGAAAATCGCACTGGTCTGTCTGCGTTCCGCAAACCGGCCCGAATCAATCGGGTAGCGAGGTCCAATTATGGATAAGGAATTTCAGGATGACGACAATGCGCGTGGCATTGCGGAACATGGGCGCACCGTGGAGCCGTCCGGGCATGACGACTCGATGTACCGCGCACTATTCGAATATGCACCCGATGCAATCCTCATTGCGGACCATGAGAGCTACTACGTCGACGCCAACCCCAGTGCGTGCAGGATGCTGGGCTATTCCCGCGAAGAACTTGTCGGGTTGCACGCGTCGGATATCGTCACGCCGTCGGAATTGGAGCATATTCAGCCCGCCCTGAATGACATCAAGGCGCGAGTCGAATATTTGCGCGAATGGCAGTTCCGTCGCAAGGATGGGACGGTCTTTTCGGCCGAGGTGATGGCGACCGTCATGCCTGACGGGAAACTGTTGGGCATCATCCGCGATATCACCGAACGGAAACAGTCGGAACTGATTGCCACCCGGCTGGCGGCAATTGTCGAGTCCTCGGACGATGCCATTATCGGAAAAGACCTGAGCGGGATCATCACCAGTTGGAACCTCGGCGCCGAAAGGATATTCGGCTACGCCGCCGGTGAAATGGTCGGCACTTCCGTCATGCGCTTGATCCCTGCCGACCGGCAGGCAGAAGAGGATCAAATTCTGGCGCGACTCAGGCGCGGCGACAGGCTTGAGCACTTTGAAACGCTGCGCCAGACAAAGGACAAGCGGCTGATCGAGGTTTCGATCACGACATCTCCGATCAAGGACGCCTCTGGCAGGATCGTTGGCGCATCAAAGATCGCGCGCAACATCAAGGTGTTGAAAGACCGCGAACGCCAGATCGCCCGAATGTCGCGGCTTTATTCTGCGCTGAGTCAGTGCAACCAGGCGATCCTGCATTGCTCCGGCGAAAGTGAATTGTTGCCGCTGATTTGCCGCGACGCCGTTGAATTCGGCGGTATGAAAATGGCCTGGATCGGCAAACACGACAAAAGGAGCGGTTTGATCCTGCCTGCGGCCTCCTTCGGCTCCGGTACCGACTATCTGGACGGGATCGCAATTTCAATAGATGCGGATGCGCCACAGGGACGCGGACCAACCGGAACCGCGTTTCGCACCAAGACGCCGATCTGGTGTCAGGATTTCCAGCATGATCCGATGACCGCGGAATGGCATGTGCGTGCGGCAAAATTCGGCTTTAATGCATCGGCTTCGCTGCCCCTGTATTGCAGGGGTATCGTTGTCGGCGTTTTTGTTCTCTATTCCGATGTCGTGAATGCCTTCGACGAAGCGGCGCAGCATCTCCTGGTCGAAATGGCCATGGACATCAGCTTTGCGCTGGATCGTTTTCACAACGACGCAGAACGCAGGCAAGAGCAAGCAAGACTAGCGTATCTCGCCAACTTTGATGTCCTCACCGGATTGCCAAACCGCATCATGCTGGACGAACACCTGAAATTCGCGCTCAGCCTGGCCAAGCGCAGCAACGGGCATTTTGCGATGATGTTCAACGATATAGACCATTTCAAGAACATCAATGATGCGCTCGGCCATAGCCTTGGCGATGCACTTCTCGTCACGATCGCCCAGCGCATTCGAACCGTTTTGCGCGAGGAAGATATGGTCGCCCGCATGGGCGGGGACGAATTCATTCTGATCCTGCCTGATTGCGATGCGCAGGGTGCCGCACTTGTTGCGCAAAAGTTGCTGCAGATCGTTTCCGAGCCTTACCGCATCGAACAATATGACCTGAATGTGACCGCATCGATCGGCATCGCTCTTTATCCGGACGATGGGGACGATATGGAATCGCTTTCCAAAAGTGCCGATACGGCGATGTACCGGGCGAAACTGGAGGGCCGCAATGGCTACCGGTTCTTTACCACCGAAATGCAGGCACTCGCGACGCGCAACTTGCAGTTGCTCAACGCCATGCGCCATGGGCTGGAGCAAAACCAATTCCATTTGAATTACCAGCCCCAGGTGTCCATTCGGGATGGGCGCGTCATCGGGGTCGAAGCCCTGCTGCGCTGGTCTCATCCGACCTTGGGTCAAATATCGCCGGCCGAATTCATTCCGATTGCGGAAGACTGCGGGCTGATCCTGCCCATAGGTGAATGGGTGCTGCGCGAAGCCGCGTATCAGATGAAGCGATGGATAGACAAGGGACACAGGCCTATCGTCGTTGCCGTCAACCTGTCGGCGGTGCAGTTCCGCCATACCAGCCTGCCGGAGATGATTGGCAGCATTCTCAATGAAGTGAAATTGCCGCCCGAGCTGCTGGAGTTGGAACTGACCGAAGGAGTCGCCATGCATGACGTGTATCGCGCAATCGCGGTGATGGATAAGCTGCATGATCGGGGTGTACGCATGTCGATAGACGATTTCGGAACCGGGTATTCCTCCCTAAGCTACCTGAAAAAATTCAAGGTATACAAACTGAAGATAGACCAGTCGTTCGTACGCGACATCGGTTCAAACCTGGAAGACAAGGCCATTGTCGCGGCCATCATCAGCATGTCGAAGAACCTGGGCCTGCAAACGATCGCAGAAGGGGTGGAGACCGCTGACCAGCTGGATTACTTGTGCAAAGAAGGTTGCGATGAGGCACAGGGCTATCACATCAGCAAACCGCTTACTGCAGAACAGATGGAGGCATTCATTATCGGCAATCAGACGTGATGCTGACGCCACGTTACCTTTTGATACGCACGCTTGACGCAAAACGCCACCTCGCCCATCACACGAATAGAATGTCTGGTCACTGATTTCTGAACAAAAAAAGCTCCGAGTACCGAAACTCGGAGCTTTTTCCACCTTGTGGATGCAGTTAATCAACGGTTGCCAAAAGTGCCGGCAGTGCCACCAGAAATGTTGCGATAGCGGCTACGGCCCATCGGACATACTTGGCTGCTTCTTCGTATACGCGCTTCATCGGTCACCTCCAATTATAATCGGGTCTTGAATCAGTACTTGACGCTCTTGTTGCACTCTTCAGGACAGCTTCTGTTAAGCAAAGCTGGCCAAAGCGGCTATAGACACCGCGGCTGCCGCAAGCCAGCCCAATACGGTCTGGAAGTTGATATCGGCCTTGTCTTCACTATTGATGATCTTGTCGTTCATGATGGTCTCCTAAAGTTTTCGATTTTCAAATTACGTACGATTACAGGCTGGCCGCTACGGCTGCGATGCTTACGGACAATGCCGTCAACCAGCCCAGATTCCCGATGAACTTCGTGTCATCGTTTGTCAATTCTTCCTTCTTGTTGATCTTTGCATTGATCTTGTTCAACTCCGCCTCGATCACCTTCAGATTCGCTTGTTGCCTCTGGAGATCCTTGAGCTTTTCCTCATGTACCAATCTCAACGCGCTGGTGTCCATAATGTCGTTCATCTCAAATTCCCTTTCAGTTAATAGTTGCTTTCGCGTCATCAATCTACTACCGTGCTATATCAATTCGCTTCGTGAATGCTGTTGGTGATGCGATGTGTGCATATTGCCTGCAGCCCTCCGGTCTGTATTTCAGTTGAATCTGATAATGGCCTAGGAAATTTCTGATTTGGCCCCGGGAATAGTCTTCCGGACACGGACGTGAACAGGGGAAAGCGCCACAGTATCGATTGCAAACATCTTGCTTTGGCGGCAAAATATTAAAAATATCCGCTAATAATCAATATGATAAAAATATTAATCGCCGAGGATCATGCCATCGTCCGAAACGGGCTAAGACAGATCTTTTCAGACACGAGCGACCTCGAAGTTGTCGGGGAGGCCACCAATGGCTCGGAAGCACTGGAGCTGGCACGCAAGTTCGACTTCGACCTGCTGCTGCTGGACATGACCATGCCGGGCGTGACCGGTCCGGAATTGATCAAGAGACTGCTCGCGGAACACCCCGCGCTGAAGATACTGGTCCTGTCGATGAACAACGAATCCCAATCCGTCAATCGGGCCCTGAAGGCTGGCGCCTCAGGTTATGTGACCAAGGATAGCGACCAGACCGTGCTCTTGGCGGCCATTCGCAAAGTGGCTTCAGGACACAAATTCATCGACCCGGCCCTGGTAGAGGCGATGGTATTCGACAATGCAGCCGGTGAAGAATCACGCCATTCGATTCTGTCGGACCGGGAGTTGCAGGTCTTGCAGATGCTGGCATCCGGCCTCAACCCGGGAGAGATCGCCGAATCGCTTTTCCTGAGTGCGAAGACGGTGAGCACCCACAAGGCGAACCTGATGCAAAAACTCGGAATCGACAATAACGCCGATCTTGTGCGGTATGCGATCAAGCACGGCCTGGCGCGGGAATGATTGCGGCCGCTCTGTGAATCAGGAGTTTTCGCTGAATGGAAGGTCAAGGGATATCTTCGTCCCTCCTCCCTCGCGCGAATCGATAGAGAGCTTTGCACCGATAAGCTGCGCGCGGTAATGCATGTTCAGCATCCCAAACCCCTTCTTCTCGACCTCATAATCTCTCGGCAAACCGACACCGTTATCGGCGATGGTCAGCAGGATCTGTCTTGCGTCCGCATAAAGATCAATGGAAAGATGAGTGGCCTTGCTGTGTTTGACGGCATTGTTGATCGCTTCCTGCGTGATGCGATATAGATTGGTGGCGATCATGAAATCGATGATCTCCACGTCACCGCTGACATGGACTTCACAGGGAATTCCGGAAACGATCGTCACATCTTCCGCGAACTGTTCCAACCCCTGCCTCAATCCGCGGTCGGCAACATTGAACGGGATCAGGCTGTGGGAGATATAGCGCGACCTCTTGATCGCATCCTGCGTAATCCCTTTCAGCACCTCCGCCTGTTTGCTGGCGGTTTGGTCCACTTTCGACAGCCGGTTTGCCAATGAGCTTGCCAGATATGCGGCGCCGGTCAGCAACTGGCCGAGGTCGTCATGCATCTCCCTGCCGATCTGCGCCTGGGCTTCCTCGCTCACCTCAAGGACTTTCCGTTCGAGTACCTTTCGGGTCGCCATCTCCTGTTCAAGCTTGTTCTTCGTCGCCAGTAAATCCTGCGTTCGCTCGACCACTCTGGCTTCCATCTCGTCGCGCGACTTCTGCAACGCATCCTGCAAGGCGGATGCTTCTGTAATATCGGTCATGATGCCGATGATGCCCTGACTGCTCTCGTCACCGACGGATAACTTGATCTTGGTGATCTCCAGCAGATGCGGCTTCCCATCGGACAGCGCAATGGTTTCACGGGAAATGACCGGTTGATTGTTCTTGAAACAGAATACGTCGGATCGCGCCAGTTTCGCACTCGCCTCGCTGCCGATGACTTCGAATGGATGGACCGATTCGAATTGCCGCTCCCGGACTCCAAATGCGTCGCAGAACGCCTTGTTTACGAATCGATAACGGCCATCGAACCCCGAGAACCATATCCCGATGGGGGAGTTGTCAAGGATCGCCTGCAACTGGGCTTTGCTTTCCGTGATCCTGGCTTTGCTCTCCGTAATCTCGGAAGCGGCGTGCAGCGCTCTTGCCCTGTCTCGAACCAGAACCCATACAAGGATGGCAAGCAGGATGCTGATTCCGATTCCGGATTCAATGACAAGCGATGACTTGGACTTGTCCAGGTGAGCCTCGAAATCGGGCAGGGACGATGTCTCTATCGTCCACGGATAACCCTGGGCATCGATATGATGGACAGACTGAAACAGGCTGGAATACCGGGCCTTGCCGGTACGACTGCTATCCGTATCATATAGCAGCGATTTGCCGTCCGTCCCCTTGCCGTAAAAGATCTCGATATCAATGTCAATCTCGCTATCGCCCAGCACACCCGCCATCAGGTCATCGAATATGAAAGTCCCGACAACAAAACCAACGCAGTTGGCTCGCCTCGACTCCGGAGTGTCGTGCTTGCTTGTCTGGTTGGCCGCCGGATCGAATTTGTACACGGGAACGAACATCAGGAATCCCGGCTGCTCATCACCATCGGAGAGATGGCCGAACGAAATCTTGTCCGTCACCCCCACTTCTCCCGATGCGATGGCCTTCTCCCGAGCGGCCATGCTTTCGGGGCTTGAAAGGAAGCCTTCCGGAAGTTTCATTTGTTCGCTTTCCAGGAACTGCTCGGCATAGAGCGGTTTGCCGGAACCGGATTTCCGAGCGGAGTCGTTCGTCACGAACAATATGCTGTGGATACCGGGAAAGCCCTGTTCGAGATTGAGCGAGGACACATAGGAATGGAACTCGCCGGGGCCGATAAATTTTTGCCTTGAAAACAGCGACTGGACTCCGACCAGGACTTGCTTGTAGGACAGGAGTCTTTCGGCCAAGCGATTGATGACGTCATTCGAGCGATATTCAAAATCGTTCCTGAGATCGACCACGTTCGCTCGCTTGACGGCATTCCAGCTTTGGTAGGTCAATCCCAGAGAAGCTGCCAACACAAGTAATGGCAGGTATCTGGAGCTCATCAGTCTCGAAATCGATTTCACTGGGTCGTCGTCAGTTATATTTTATGAATGCGCCCAATGTACTGATACAAGTCACGGAGCGACGGGCGGATACGCAAGAAAATGGCCCGCGCACAAATTTTAAGGTGAATTCGAGAATGAAGTGCAATTTTGAGTAATGCCAATCTCCATTCGCTTCGAATGCAATGAAGATATCCCTCATTCAGCCTACCTGCCCCCCGAGACATCAATGCACGCGCCGGTCGTAAACGATGCCTCTTCAGACAACAGCCACAAGACGGCTTTCGCCACCTCATCGGGATGGCCTCCTCTTTTCATGGGAATGGAATCCTTTATCCGGTCAACCCGGCCGGGCTCGCCGCCGCTTGCATGGATATCGGTGTAAATCACCCCGGGGCTGACCGTATTGACGCGTATGCCTTCCGCCGCCACTTCTTTTGCCAGTCCGATGGTCAGCGTATCAATGGCTGCTTTTGAAGCGGCGTAGTCAACATACTCATTTGGCGCGCCCAATTTGGAAGCACGGGATGATATGTTGACGATACCGCCTCCCGGCCCACCGTGCCGGGTCGACATTCTCCGAACCGCTTCACGTGCACAGATAAAGCTGCCAACCACATTAGTGGCAAAAATCCGGCCAATCCGCATGAAATCCATATCTTCAACCCGGCTCTGCTTTTCCAGAATCCCCGCATTGTTAACCAGTGCCGTCACGCGACCAAAAGTCGAGTCGACTTGCCGGAAAAGACGGACCACATCGTCTTCGGCAGCGACGTCCGCCCGGACAGCCAAGGCTTCCCCTCCTGCCCCGGCGATGCCGGCGACGACGTCATTTGCCGACTTTTCGTTGTTAAGATAACTCAGACACACAGCGTAACCATCACGGGCAGCGAGCCTGGCAATGGCAGCGCCGATCCCTCTTCCACCGCCGGTAACGATCATCACTTTCTTCATAGATCTTCTTCAGTCCGAATTGGAGCTTCATCAAACACGACATCCAAAAGTACGACTGACCATTACGGGGCCACTACCGGCAGTTCGTTGATGCCAAATCCGGAAGCCGTTCTCGATTATTTCGCGCCGGAATCCTTTTCCCGCTTGTAATCATCGTAGCTTGTGTTTATTTTGCCCAAGCATCTGTCACTCTCGGCTTTGTCAGGTATGTGCAGGCACTGGTTGCGTTGATATTCCTGTCCGGTACCATAAAGTTGCTGCGAAGTGCAGCCGGAAAAAAGGCCACAGACAATTGGCAAGGCGGCGATGCTCAAAAATTTCCGTATCAAGATTCTCTCCGTTGCAATGATTTCCAGATCAGATCGTGAAGTCGGTGTGTCCCGGTTGAGCATCAGCACCATGAGGCATCAGCTTAAACTTTTGCGAAGCAATATTTCATCGTGTTCAGGAGTCACCAAACCCTGAATCGGGCCGATCGGATAAAAGCCAAGGCGCCGATAAAAGTCCAGGGCTTGTTGATTAAACGATGAGGCCGCGACCCACAGGTTTTTACTTTCACAACGAGCCTCTGCTTCGACCCAGGCCAATACCTGCTTTCCGATGCCGCGGCCTCTGTACTCCGGGAAAAATCCCAGCAATTCGATATAGGGGCCGCGCAGCCACGGGTTTCGTACACAAATCACGCCCGCCAGATTGCCATCGACCGAAACCGCGTATCGACGCAGTGACACATCATCACGCGTCAAATAATTCGCCAGGGACGCGGCGGAAAATCTCAAGGTCACCCATGGTTCGGAAACCGAAAGCATCTGCGCCACCGCCAGAGCCTGCTCATTGGTCAAAGAACCAGATAATTGGCAATTCGCCAGTTTTTCCGTGGCATTACTGAATGCTTTGCGTGGTGTGCTCATGCTCGTTATCTTTTCTGTCCGACATTATTTGCTTTTTTAGTGGCCATTCATTTTCGGGATGACCGAACAGCGATCTCGCGGAACCTTGTAGCTGCGGCTCCCGAAGCGTATGCTGATCGCATGAGCAAGAAACAAGATCCGTTGAGTCGCAATCATGAGGCGCAGATGAAACTGGTCGCCTTGCTCTTTTACATAGCAGAACAAAAACAAAAGAGCCTGGAAACAGTAGAGCAGTTATTCAGGCGCCTGATGCTGCCAGGCAAGGACAGGCGCGAGCCTTACTGAACAGCATCATCCCCGAACATATTGGTTTTTCATTTCACTCTTCGCTCCTGCTCGTCAACTGCAGCTATTGATTTTTCTTTTGCCGGAATGAACAGTTCAGGATCGACCATGGCCCCGTTCAGCACGACACTCCAGTGCAGATGCGGGCCGGTCGCCCGCCCGGTCTTTCCGGAAAGCCCAAGCAGCTGGCCTTTGCTGACCATTTCTCCGATCCGCACATCGATCCGTTCAAGGTGGCAGTACATGGTGATCAGGCCGTTGCCATGATCGACAAAAACCGTTTTGCCGTTGAAGAAATAATCTCCGACCGCCAGCACCTGCCCTTTCGCGCTCGCCTTGACCGGTGTGCCGCTCGCAACCGCGACATCCAGGCCAGCATGCGGCGAACGCGGCTCGCCGTTAAAAAAACGGCGCAGGCCGAAGCGGCCAGCCAGTTTTCCTTCAGCGGGAACGATGAAAGCGAGATCGGTATCCTGCGCAGGACGCCAATGGTGCTTGAGCTCCTTGATGGCGGATATCTCGCGCTCGGCGCGGGCCAGGTCGGCGGCCGATAGTTCGACCTTGCTCTTGTCTTTGAGCGTGACATGCTGTTCCGGATAGTCCTTTGGGTTGACCACGAACGGTTGCGCTTTCGTTTCACCGCCGATCTTGACACTCAGCTCATGCGAACCCGGTGTCATGTCCAGCGGCAGGCCGACCACCGCGTACCATTCATCGTGATCCGATGTCACAAGAACGGGCTGGCCACCAAGCCAGGTTTGCGGCTTGTCGGCGCCGGTCAAGGCGCTGCCGAGCGCAACCACCGCAACGCCGCCGGGTACATTGGACGAGCTTGGGAGGCTTGCATGTGCCAGCAGAGGGACAGCCAGCACGAACAGGGCGAGCCGGAGGCAGATGCGTAGCATGGTGGCATTAAGTGTGCGCATGGTTCCTTCTTTCGTGGATGCCGCGTGGCCGATTCGGCGCAATCCTTGCAGCGGCGTATTACAGACGGCATTTTGCCAGCTTGATGCGCAATTTGCCGATTTTTCACGTCCTCTTGACGTGAACCGGAAGCAGAAAGTGTAGCATTTTGGATAGCCATGACGATCCTCCTCGGGCAGGTTGTGGTCAGGCGGGTCTGTGGTGGTTGCGTCACCCTGATCTGCCGCTCACCCTGTGCGGAATAGAACGTCTTCAGCAAGTCCCGTTGTTTTGCAGTATCAGGGATAACTCGGCATATCTGCAGTTGGGCCGCATACCCTGAATTTTGCATTGGAGAGCCTCAAGCCAGCGCCATTCCCGACATGACCAGACTCCGCACAGGAACACTGTCCCAGCACTGACACGCGATTTTTTGATCCTGATATCGCAACGGCGTGTAGTGGTCGCATTCTGTTCGTTATCCGCTATGACCACCAACGGCGGCTTCACTCGATAACGGACATGGGAGGTTGAGTTCGATTGTTGTCTTGCAGAGGCGCTTCTTAACCCGATGCAATCATCCAAGATTCCAGCAAGCGGCCGTCAACATTTGACATGAAAGATGGCCCTTCGTTATTTGACCTTGCTTGAGTTCTTGATTTCAGCCTCCCTATCCGTTCCAAGCAGTTCAAGAAGGACTCGCTCTCTCGCATTTGCAGATGGAATGCCTCTATATGCATTTTCCTTTGCTACCCAGCTTAGTTGTTCTTCAATTGAAGCTGAATTTTGCCGGATGATGCTCGATTCTCCACTGATATGTGATTCAGCGAGCTGCCGTACTTCAGTCTGTAGATAATTTAGGTATGTTTGTCGAAAGATGAACTTGATCTCTTGATCAGACAATTTCTTTAATTCAGCGTCAGGTAATATGACATGTGGATATTTATAACCGTGCTTCAGAATATCACTATTCCCCTTGATAATTTGGTCGCGATCGAATTCTTCGATTCCATTTTTATCGTCTAGATACGCAAGTGTCTCGCTTTCCCGCGCTAGATTTAACGCGCGATACCGCGCGTACATTATTTCAATACGAATTGGAACCTCTAAAAGAAATTGAATATAACGCCTCGCGTCTGTGGCTGCAGGCTCGCCTCTTAGTGCATGCGTCCGATAAATCAAATAATAAAGTCGCTGGCGCTGGTCTGGAGTATTAACGTAATTTGCGACGGCCTCCTTTGGCAACTCGTCACAGCCTTCTTCAACCGCTGTCGAACGCAAAGCACAATCTAGCTCACTGTTCGTTACTGGAATATCGCCGGCAACCAGATAGCCGTTCAACATCGCTTCACGAAATTCTATAAGTTGAGTAGGGGTTACGTTGATTGATCCTTGTGGTCGCCAGAGTTTAAATACTCGTTGTAGAGGTTCCCTATGAACAAAGTAGTGAAACAGGCGCGCACGTATTCCAGAATCTACGGTTATGTCTGGCAAAAGGGCGAGAATCTGTCGCGAATACACTGTTATGAGTTGAATATGAGCACGACTTGACCAGACTTCTCTTGAGTCACTTTTGATCGCCTGCAAATATAACTTCTCAGCCGCTTCAAATTCTCCCTTATCTAACTTGGCGTCGCCCTTTAGTGTGGGACTGATGACTCGGAAGACTTGTATCCCAACGGGAACTATGCCAATCGCCGCAGACAAGACGAATAGAAGAATTGGAATGATCACCGCATAGCCAACGAAATGAATTGACCGCCGCCATCCGCTTTTAAAATATGCTTTGTCTATGACGCTTAATACAATGCCATAAGCGATGACAGCCGAAATCATCGTGATAAGCCAACTAATTTTCACGAACAACGGGCCATCATCGCCGACTATTCGGAATGACAGATTGACCGTGCAATATTCCACAATTGTTACGATAAGGACAATCGGCAGCAGGTATAACGTTGCCACAACGTCGTTCCAATACCATCGTTTGGTACCGGAGAGTAATCTCGCCCAGAATACAATCGCCATCAATACAACAGCGAATATCAGACTGTGAAGGAAAATAGATGCGCTAAATAGGGGCGGGAGATGCTCTTGCAACATTGTTTGCCAATCCCCGCCTGCCCTCCAAGTTGCGCCGTAGACAGAGTCTGAGAAGAACGGCTCATCCACTCCGAAAACGATATCGGCTATTGTTCCTAAGAGAGAAGCCGCTACGATAGTTAATAGAGCGAATCGGATGGGCGCCGTTGATACCTTTGTCACCACCCTTGACCGATTGCACATTGAACTGAGAACAAGTGATGCTGGCGAGCGTAGTGCGCGCCGCAAAGTACTGCCATAGAGTCCGATCTGACACCGGAAACGTTGCAGCCATTCCGTAATTTGTTGTTCGGACGGTATTTCAGGCAGATTCAAGCATGACCTCTACTTTCCTTTACGCTACTGGCCCGTTGCAGATTTCCATTTTGACCGAAGGAAAGCGCGAACGGCAGTTGCTGGCCGGGTTGCGACTGCCTGCCTTTACCAACATGTACGCCTCTTCCTGACCGGAAAGCGGTCATGCACCGGTTTCGACTTTCGTCATATCGTTCCACATCATCACCACCAGCGCCATAACGGCCGGGCCAATAAACAAGCCAATGAGCCCGAAAACCTCCACACCACCAAGGATGCCGAAGAGCACCCATAGAAAAGGTAGTTCGACAGAATTTCCAATGATCTTCGGCCGCAACACGTGATCGCCTATCGCCAATACCAGCAAGCCGAAGACAAATACACTTATGGCCGCAGCTATTTTTCCTTGAATCAGCAGGACGACGGACACGCCTGTAAAAATCAAGGGGGCCGCAAAGGGGATCATCGCAAGCGCGCTTGTGGATAATCCGAGAATCGCCGCGTCGGGAGCGCCTGCAACCCAGTACGAAATGCCGATGAGCAGCCCTTCTGCAAGGCCCACCAGGACCACTCCGTTCACCGTAGCCCTGATGGCTGTGGCTGCCTGAAGCCCATAGCGCTTGCCAATTTCGCCCGTCAGCTTCTCCAGCAGCGTGATGGTCTTGCCGGACAAATCGTCACCCTGCTTGTACAGGAAAAAGAGTGTCACGATCGTAAATACCAGAGTGATCAGGCGGTGGGCTGCCTGCGCACCCAGGTTCTGCGCAAATTCCCTTATCCATGCGTTATCCGCATTCCCCAGCACCACGGAAAGGCCGGCAGGATCGGTCAGGTTTGTCAGCCACCAGGTTGATACCTGGTCCCCAACTTTGGGAATCGAGTGTACCCATTCAGGAACAGCGATCCCTGTCTTCTGAATATCAATGATCCAGCTGGCCAATGCACCCAAGTCAGATGCGGCAAGAATCAGCGCATAGGCGATTGGAAAGAACAACAGGACGGCAACGGAGACGGTCATGACGGCAGCAACCCCTATGTCACCAAGTCCCGTTCTTTGTGCGACCTTGATGCGCAAGGGCCATGTCGCGATAGCGATAACAACAGCCCACAGCATTGCCGGTATAAATCCGTGCATCAACCAAACCGCAGAAGCAAGTATGGCGAGGGAAAGGGAGATTTTGAGTTTGTCTTGTACCAGCATGGTTCACCTGGACGGAAATTTGAAGATGGTTTGTGGAAGCTACATGACCGGATGGGAAATAACAATATGCCGTTCGGCCCCTACACGCCTTGTCGATGGCCAGGATTGAAAGACGCCTGCGAATACATCCGGCCAGTCACTTCATTTTGTCGTCTTCGTCACAAGCCCTTGGAAATGTCATGTGCCATTTGCAACAGTAGGGCTCGCTCCGGAAAAACTGACGTTACAAAACATATTGTTAGCCACTGTCTACGACCGGGCACGCAGTTTGCTGATATCGGGGCAAACATCAGCCGGAGGACAGATCGTGCAACTACCCGTCATCAACAACGAAGTAACCGAAGCCCCCCACGGGCACGCCCGCTCCCCTCACCCCAACCCTCTCCCGCTTGCGGGCGAGGGAGCGAACGAAGCACCAGGCGCAATTTCCAAATCCAGCGGCTGCTCCGCCGGATCGTGCGGCTCGACCGACGACCAGATGAGCCATCTGCCGGAGCATATCCGCCAGAAGGTGTTCAACCATCCCTGTTATTCCGAAGAGGCGCACCATTATTTCGCGCGCATGCACGTGGCGGTGGCGCCGGCCTGCAACATCCAGTGCCATTACTGCAACCGCAAATATGATTGCGCCAACGAGTCGCGTCCGGGCGTGGTGTCCGAGTTGCATCACCCTGATCAGGCTGTGAAGAAAGTATTAGCCGTCGCGGCAACCATCCCGCAAATGACGGTGCTGGGGATCGCCGGCCCCGGCGATCCTTTGGCCAATCCGGAGCGCACGTTCTCCACCTTCCGCCAACTGGCCGAGCAGGCGCCGGACATCAAGCTGTGCGTGTCGACCAACGGCCTGTCGCTGCCGGAACATGTGGAGGAACTGTCGAAGCACAACATCGACCACGTGACCATCACCATCAACTGCGTCGATCCCGACGTGGGCGCGCAGATCTATCCGTGGATCTTCTGGAAGAACAAACGCATCAAGGGACGCGAAGGCGCCGCCATCCTGATCGAACAGCAACAGAAGGGGCTGGAGATGCTGGTCGCCAAGGGCATCCTGGTGAAAGTGAATTCGGTGATGATCCCCGGCGTGAACGACAAACACCTGGAAGAAGTATCGAAGATCGTCAAGGCCAAAGGCGCGTTCCTGCACAACGTGATGCCGCTGATCTCCGAAGCCGAGCATGGCACGTTCTACGGCCTCACCGGCCAGCGCGGCCCTACCCATGACGAACTGCAAGCGCTGCAGGATGCGTGTGCGGGAGACATGAACATGATGCGGCACTGCCGCCAGTGCCGCGCCGACGCGGTGGGGCTGCTGGGCGAGGACCGCGGTGCCGAATTCACCATGGACAAGATCGAGCAGATGGACATCAACTATCCCGAAGCGATGAAGATGCGCGCCGAGGTGCATGCCGCCATCAACGAGGAACTGGAAAGCAAACGATTGGCCAAGGAAAGCAAAGTACAGTTGGTCAGCATCCAGGGTATCCAGAAGAAAGAAGTGACGCGCCCGGTACTGATGGCGGTCGCCACCAAGGGTGGTGGCGTCATCAACGAACACTTCGGGCACGCCAGTGAGTTCCTGATCTACGAGGCGTCTTCCGACGGCGTGCGCTTCATCGGCCATCGCAAGACTACGCCTTACTGCGAAGGCGGCGATACCTGCGGAGACGGCGAGAGCGCATTGGACAAGACACTCAAGGTGCTGGCCGGTTGCGAGGCCGTGCTGTGCAGCAAGGTCGGCTACGAACCTTGGGGGCCGCTGGAAGCCGCAGGTATTCAGCCCAACGGCGAGCATGCGATGGAAGCCATCGAGGATGCCGTGCTCAAGGTGTACGACGAGATGCGCGTGGCGGGAAAGCTGGAACCCAAATTGAACGAACAGCAGAAAGTGGCATAACAAATTTCTCATGCCTCCTTCTCCCGCAAGCGGGAGAAGGACTGAGGATGAGGGTCTGTGAATACCCAAAAGTGTTCGCTCTGTCTCAACACCCCTCACCCCAACCCCTCTCCCGCTTGCGGGCGA
>DAIDAJ010000048.1 GCA_027310665.1 Sideroxydans sp.
ACCAAAGGATTATGAGTCCTCTGCTCTAACCAACTGAGCTAAGGGCCCGTAGACTTAACTTTCGCCGTCGAGGAAGCTCTTGAGCTTTTCCGAACGCGAAGGATGACGCAGTTTGCGCAGCGCCTTGGCTTCTATCTGGCGTATGCGCTCGCGGGTGACATCGAACTGTTTGCCGACTTCTTCCAGCGTATGGTCGGTGTTCATCTCGATACCGAAGCGCATGCGCAGCACCTTGGCCTCGCGGGGGGTGAGGCTGTCCAGGATGTCCTTGGTGACGTTGCGCAGGCTGTCGTACACCGCGGCCTCGATTGGGGCCAGCGAGTTGGCGTCTTCGATGAAGTCGCCCAGATGCGAATCGTCGTCGTCGCCCACCGGGGTCTCCATGGAGATGGGTTCCTTGGCGATCTTGAGGATCTTGCGGATCTTGTCTTCCGGCATCTCCATCTTGACCGCGAGCGTGGCGGCGTCGGCTTCCATGCCGGTCTCTTGCAGGATCTGGCGCGAGATGCGGTTCATCTTGTTGATGGTCTCGATCATGTGCACCGGGATGCGGATGGTGCGCGCCTGGTCGGCGATGGAGCGCGTGATGGCCTGGCGGATCCACCATGTGGCATAGGTCGAGAACTTGTAGCCGCGGCGGTATTCGAACTTGTCCACGGCCTTCATCAAGCCGATGTTGCCTTCCTGGATCAGGTCGAGGAACTGCAGGCCGCGGTTGGTGTATTTCTTGGCGATGGAGATCACCAGACGCAGGTTGGCCTCGATCATGTCGCGTTTGGCGCGGCGTGCCTTGGCTTCGCCGTTGGTCATCTGCTTGTTGATCTCTTTCAGGTCCAGGATAGGGATGCCGACGCGCTGCTGCAGCGCCAGCATCTTCTTCTGCTGGTCGATGATGGCTGCCTGGAAGCGCGACAAGGTTTCGCTATACGGCTTGCGGGATGCGATCTCGTGCTTGACCCAGTCCAGGTTGCCTTCGTTGAGCGGGAACACCTTGATGAAGTGGGCGCGCGGCATGTGCGACTTGGTCACGCACAGTTCCTGGATGCTGCGCTCGCAGGTACGCACTTCTTCCACCAGACCGCGCATGGTTTCGCACAGGGCGTCCACTTGCTTGGCGGAGAAGCGGAATTGCATCAGCTCGTCGGAGATCTGCTGCTGCAGCTTGTCGTATTGCTTGCTGCGGTAGCCGAATTTCTCGTAGGCCTTGCCCAGCTTGGTGAACAGGTCGCTGATGATCGCGAAACGCTCCAGCGCATCCACCTTGAGCTGCGCCAGGTTGGCGGCAGCGGCGGCTTCGCCGTCCTCTTCCGATTCCTCTTCTTCCTCTTCCTCTTCTGCCTCTTCTTCTTCCTCTTCGGCAACATCGCTGACCATGACCTCTTCCTGCGTATCGATGAAGCCGTCGATCACTTCGTCGATGCGCAGTTCATCCTTCGCCACCTTGTCGGCCAACGCGAGGATCTCGGCGATGGTGGCCGGGCAGGCGGAAATGGCCTGGATCATGTGTTTGAGGCCGTCTTCGATGCGCTTGGCGATCTCGATCTCGTCCTGGCGGGTGAGCAGATTCACCACACCCATTTCACGCATGTACATACGTACCGGGTCGGTCGTGCGGCCGAATTCGGAGTCGACGGTGGAAATGGCGGCCTCGGCTTCTTCCGCCGCGTCTTCGTCGGCGACCGGAGGCGCGGTTTCGTTCATCACCAGCGATTCGGTATCCGGCGCCACGTCGCACACGGTGATACCCATGTCGTTGATCATGCTCACCACGCCTTCGACCTGCTCGACTTCAAGCATCTCCGGCAGGTGGTCGTTGATTTCGGCAAACGTCAGATAGCCGCGCTCCTTGCCCAGCAGGATCAGCGCTTTCAGGCGCGTGCGGCGCGCTTCGATGTCCTGGCTAGGATCGACCGTCGCGGCAGCGGCAACCGCTTTTTCCTTGGCTGTCTGTTTGGCGCTGGCTGCGGCCGGTTTGGCAGGTGCGGGTTTTTTCTTTTGTTGCGGAGTCGCCATTTTGAGGATTCCCAAAGTTGATTCGTACTCGAAAAACACGGCACACGCAAAAGTGGTGCCGTCGAAAAGGGCGCGGATTATACCCGATTTCTCAAAACATTTCCGCGAGTTAGCTACAAAAAGCCATGATCAAGGACTCAGCAAATAGCGTGCCTGTTCAGCCCACTTGCGCCTTCAGTTGCCTGAGTTCTTCGCGGAGCTGGTCGTGGCGCGCGCGCTCCGACTCGTTCATTCCACCCAACCCTTTGGCCTGCAACATGGACATCTCGGTTTCGATGGCATCGCGCCGTACCTTGCGCATGATTCCGGTAAATTCGGCCTGGATATCGAAATCTTCACCCCATTGGATGACCTCGCCCTGCGCGTTGGCAAACACCGGTCCGTGCATTGTGCCCTGAAAATGCTGGATCATCGCGGCCGTGGTGGTTTCGTCTGCCGATTCGTGCAGCCAGTCGACCAAGGCGGCGATAGCAGCCCCTTCATTGCCCTCGCCGTGAAAGTCGCGGGGGAGCTCCCGCGCCAATTCGGGCTTCATGACCAGACAGCGCAACAGGATGCGCAAACCGGAAGGCGCCGCGCGTTTGGCCTTTTGAGGCGCCTGGCGTTGCGGCGCGGCAATGGGTTTGATGACATACAGGGCTTCCAGTTCCGCCTGGGTCACCCCCGCCAACGTGGCCACCTCCTTGCGCAGCAGCAGCGCGGTGGTGGGTGCGGTGATGGCGGTGAGCAGGGGCTGGGCGCTCTTGAGCAGGGCGCTGCGCCCTTCCTGGGTGCGCAGGTCGACTTGCGCGGTCAGTTCGCGCAACAAGTAACCCGAAAGCGGGAGTGAGTTCTCCAGTTCGTGTTCGAAGGCTTCGGTGCCGAATTCGCGGATGTAGGTGTCGGGGTCGTGCTCTTCGGGCAGGAACAGGAAGCCGATGCGTTTGCCGTCCACCAGTTGCGGCAAGGCGTTCTCCAGCGCGCGCCACGCAGCTTTCTGGCCGGGCTTGTCGCCGTCGAAACAGAATACGACCTGGTCGCACAGGCGCAGCAGCTTTTGCACATGGAACGGCGTGGTGGCCGTGCCCAGCGTAGCGACCGCATACTCCACGCCGTGCTGCGCCAAAGCCACGACATCCATGTAGCCCTCGACCACGATCACGCGCTGCTGGGCGCGGATGGCCTTTTGCGCCTGGTAAAGGCCGTAGAGTTCGTGGCCTTTTTCGAACAGCGTCGTCTCGGGCGAGTTGAGGTATTTGGGCTCGCCCTTGTCCAGCACGCGCCCGCCGAAACCGATGACCTGCCCGCGCACATTGACGATGGGAAACATGATGCGGTCGCGAAAGCGGTCATAGCGCTTGCCGCCCTCGCCCTCGATCACCAGGCCGGTCTCGACCAGGCCGGCATCCTGGTAGTTGGGCACAGCCGCCTTCAGGTTCTGCCAGTCGTCCGGCGCGTAGCCGATGCCGAAGCGGGCGGCGACTTCGCCGGAAAGGCCGCGGCCTTTGAGGTAGTCGATGGCGCGCGGCGTCTTTTTGAGTTGCTCGCGGTAGTAACGCGTGGCGGATTGCATCAGGTCGTAAAGGTCGGGTGCGACCTTGTGTTGCGGCACGTTGGAAGCTTCCTGCGGGACGGTGACGCCGATGCTCTTGGCCAGATCTTCCACCGCTTCCACAAAGCCCATGCCGGTGTGCTCCATGACAAAGCCGATGGCCGTGCCATGCGCGCCGCAGCCGAAGCAGTGATAGAACTGCTTGGTCTGGCTGACTGTGAAGGACGGGGATTTTTCGTTATGGAAAGGACAGCAGGCGACGTAGTTGGCGCCGGCCTTCTTGAGCGGAAGGTAGCGCTCGATCACGTCCACAATATCGAGGCGATTGAGCAGATCCTGAATGAAACTTTTTGGAATCACTCCGCCCTCGCGCCTTTGTGTTGATACAGGGAAGAATACTTTACCTGCCGTTCGCCCTGAGCCTGTCGAAGGGCTCACCACGAACGGATGTTTTTCTTATTTTGTGAGCTGCGCTTTTATGAGACCGGACACCTTGCCCATGTCGGCACGTCCCGCCAGCTTGGGTTTGACCACGCCCATGACCTTGCCCATGTCCTGCGGACCGGCGGCGCCTGTCGCGGCGATGGCCTCGGCGATGGCGGAAACGATCTCGGCTTCGCTGAGCTGCTGCGGCATGTAGGTCTGCAATACAGTGACTTCGAACTCCTCGACATCCACCAGGTCCTGACGGTTCGCCGCCTTGTACTGGCTAATGGAGTCGCGGCGCTGTTTCAGCATCTTTTCGATGATGCTGACGATATCGGCGTCAGTCAGCTCGATACGCTCGTCCACTTCGCGCTGCTTCATCGCGGCGAGCAAAAGACGAATGGCCCCGAGACGCGCCGTTTCCTTGGCGCGCATCGCGGTCTTCATGTCTTCGGTGATTTGCTGCTTGAGGCTCATATCAAACTACCCTTCGCCCGGAGGCGAGGCAGATCAATACAGCTTAGGCGGGAGAGTCTGGCTGCGCAGGCGCTTGTAGTGGCGCTTGACGGCAGCAGCCAGCTTGCGTTTACGCTCTGCAGTGGGCTTCTCGTAGAATTCGCGAGCGCGCAATTCGGTCAAAAGACCGGTTTTTTCCACAGAACGCTTGAAGCGGCGCATCGCCACTTCGAACGGCTCATTCTCTTTAACACGTACTGTTGTCATGAACAAACTACCTTCTACCAAAAATTCGAGGGCGCGATTCTACAAAACAACGGCTTA
>DAIDAJ010000051.1 GCA_027310665.1 Sideroxydans sp.
ACCTGCCTGGACACGTTTGACTGCCAACTCCCTAAATTCGGGTGTGTATTCCCGCTTCGGTATAGTCTTCATCTTCTTTCCTTTCAAAAGTAACGTTAATATTACGCCACTCTTGGAAGACTATTTTTCGGGGGAAGGTCACACTTTTTTTTATTATACGGCAATTGTAGAGTCGAAATCGGGTCGGACATAACTTGACGAGCTGTGCAGATTACCGCAATGCGAACGTTTCGCAACTGACCGCTTGTGGCACTTTGTTGTCCATAATGAAGGTCGGCTTTCCGGCGTCGAGTTTTCAACCTCGACTGTCGGTTCATGGCCGAAAGCACGCGCTCAGCCGTGGTGCCGCATAGCGGTCTCTCATCTGATGGGAAAGTTACCATAAAACAGTCCGCTTTAGTTTCGTTCCGGCCACTGACCTGAATAAGATCCTGAGTATTCTTGTCAAAGAGATTCCTTCAACAATCACAATAGCGGATGGTCAGTATTTGGCTCTCAGCCTGAAACAACCACAGATTACGAATACCCGAAATATTTTCTGGGTTCTCGGTGCGCCTCGGTATACTAATTTCCGTTGGTTGCCGACTAAGCCAAAGCATCTATTTCGCGGAGACTGACGGATCGAATAATTAGCAGAGCTTTTCTCAATTACGCAAACCTGTCCAGGCAGGGAATGCATGCGTTCGCCCAGTGCGAGCCTTAAATAAACCATTGAGAAAGGAAACATCATGCTTAGATTCAAACCCGTCACCGTAGAAAAACTCGTTTGCACCTGCGACCGCTGCGGTCGCGCGATGGAACAAGATTCCAACGACCGCGAATGGCAGGAACGTCTCATCGTCTCCTTCAGGGCGGGCTATGGCAGCATCTTCGGCGACGGCAATTTCGTCGAAGGTGATTTCTGCCAGGAATGCATCAAAACGGTATTGGGCAAGTGGCTGCGCATCACCGACGACAATCCGTTCGACTCCCAGCATAAACCGCTCAACGACGCTGACAAGATCTACCAGTCCTACCAGTTCAAAGAGGTCATCAAGACCCGGAACCAGATGAACCAGATAACTGGTTTAATGAAAGGGTTGGGTGAGCGAGACGAGATGCGCAAAACCTTGGCTGAACGACTCGGTGTGGCAGAAGATCAGGTGGCCACAATAGCCTTCAGCCACTTGTTACAGGCAACTGAACCCAAATCACAAAGCTAGCGGGGAGTGACCGCCGTGAACATCACGGCGGTTGTTTCAGTACCGTGTAGATAGAGGTAAAAGCCCCGAATATTTCACACATGACAAGTTACATAACCAAATCCCGCGTCCTTTCAGGACTCAGATGCCCCAAACGGCTCTGGCTGCAAACCTTCCAGCCTAAACTAGCCAAGCCATCTTCCACCTCTGAGCTCACAATTGCCAATGGTATCGAGATAGGCAAGATGGCTCGTCTGAATTACCCAGCTGGGATATTGATCGAGCATATTGAGCACCCAGATGTGGCAGTGGCAGAAACCAAGCGCCTGATTGATAACAATTGCCCAGTACCATTGTTTGAAGCTGCGTTCGAATTTGCAGGAGTGCTTGTGCGAGCCGATATCCTGGTGCCGGTCGATGGTGGCTGGCGCATGATCGAGGTCAAATCCTCGGGAAGTGTCAAGGATCACCACTTGGTCGACTGTGCGGTGCAACTGTGGGTACTGGAAGGCGCGGGAGTAAAAGTTCAGCAGGTCTGCCTCGCGCACGTTGATACCAGCTTTGTATATGCGGGCGATGGCAATTATGAACAGTTGCTTGTCGAGGAGGACGTCACCGAGAAGGTGAGGGTGCTGCTGTCTGACGTGCCGGTATGGCTGGCATCCCATCGCGACATCCTGGCCAATTCGATTCCCGCCGTCCTAATGGGTTCGCAATGCAAGCCTGATTGCCAGTTCCAGGATCATTGCGAACAGGAGTTGCCGGAATATCCAGTATCGATTCTGCCCAATGGCAGGAAGGTCATCACCGATCTACAACAGGCGGGAATAGAAGATGTCCGCGATATTCCTGATGGAGTATTAACAAAAGAACGCCATATAACTGTCTGGCAAGCAACGTGCGCCAATCAACCATTCATTTCGCCGGCTTTAAAGACAGAATTTTCCAAGCTACCGTACCCGCGCTTCTATCTGGACTTCGAGACCATCAACTTCGTCATCCCACGCTGGGCAGGAACCCGGCCGCATCAGCAACTGCCATTCCAGTGGTCATGTCACATCCAGCGTCAGGGTGGGGTGCTGGAACATCAAGAGTTTCTGGATACCAGCGGTAACGCGCCGATGCGCGTCTTCGCTGAAAGTCTGATTGCTGCCGTCGAGGATGACGGGCCTATCATTGTTTATGGCGCATTTGAGAGTACCGTGATCAAGTCGCTGATCGAATTCTGCGCTGACCTTGAAAATCCATTGAACGATATTCTCGATCGCTTGGTAAACCTGCTTCCATGGCTGCAAAACCACTACTATCATCCAGCCATGAAAGGCTCTTGGTCGATCAAGGCGGTGCTCCCAACGATCGCACCTCACCTCGACTATTCGCAACTGGACGATGTGCAGAACGGCACGTTGGCACAGCTTGCCTACGTGGACATCATTGATCCTAAAACGGCTCCAGCTGTGCGCGAGACGAAGATACATAACCTGCTCAAGTATTGCGAGCTCGACACGCTGGCGATGGTAGAGGTAGTTAGATCCTTTGAGGGTGGTGTGTTTAGTTGAAATTTGCATTGTTATGATTGACGGGCGTATTCAAAGTTAAACCACTTGTTTAAATTTATGAGTTAATTTGGATCGTGTAACTGGAATTTGTAGTCGAGTTTGCGAAATCGGATAAACATAAACCATGGGTTTAGCTAAAACACAAGGGACAAGTAGCTTGTTAAGCCAACACGTCAGGTCGTAAAGGTTCCTGGGCTGTCAGTTCGCGCGCGTCAGCGCCTCGCTAATGGGGCTGTGTATCAATAGAAGTAGTGTCAACTGTTGGTGCTAGACCTTCGGTCTTGCTAGGCAAGCTTCGTTGTGGCGCCGGGTTCTTCGACCCCAAACCCTTCATTCGAGGGGATCTGCGCGATAAAGCTGGGCAGCGCCGGTTAGCTCTGCGCTAAGGCTTCTTGACAATTTCTCTGGCGTACATACAATGTATTTATGATTAAGTTCGAGTGGGATGCAACTAAAGCGACTTCAAATAAGAAGAAACATGGCGTTTCGTTTGAGGAAGCACAATCTGTCTTCTACGACGAATTCGCCGTTCAATTCTATGATGATGATAGTTCTGCGTCAGAAGACAGATTTTTAATGCTTGGCTTCAGTGATGAGGCTCGCCTCCTGATTGTCTGTCATTGCGAACGTGACCACGGCAACATTATTCGGATCATCTCAGCAAGAAAAGCCACTAAAAATGAAGGCACCTATTATCAAGGGGTTAGACCATGAAAGCTGAATACGATCTGTCAAAAATGAAATCCCGCAAAAATCCTTATGCGACCAAACTCAAAAAGTCGGTCACGATGCGGTTGAGTGAAGATGTTATTGGCTATTTCAAACAAATGGCTGATGAAAAGGGGGTTCCATATCAGAGCCTGATCAATCTTTATTTACGCGATTGTGTATCAAGCCATAGAAAAATTGATATCTCTTGGCAAATAACGCCCTAACTCTGCGCTCTATTTCGCTTCATCCGTTCGCTAAATGATCGTCAGGTTAGGAATTTAAGCGGACGGATTTATGATAAGTTCGTTGAATATTATAGTTGGCACGCTTGCGGGCATTATGAGTGGAATTTTTGGAGCATTATGGGTGGTGATGGGGCGAAGCATAATTCGCAATAACGGCTAATATTCAAAATCGGATTGAGTATTCATGCGGGTCTTGATTGTTTAAAGTTTGAGCAAGATATTAGTCGCTATAAGCTGTTATTTGATTAGAATCATTTGGTTGGATGTTTGTAGCGGTTGTGCATGGGGTGCAAGGGGTCGGGAGTTCGAATCTCCCCGCCCCGACCAACAGAAACAAAGATTTAGGCCACTTTGATCAGTGGCCTTTTTCTTTTTGTACGGAAAACGACCTTCTCTCCCTAATCCTCCTGCACCATAAGCACTACCCATACTGCTCGCTCCAGATCACTCTGGGTGCTGAGGCTGCATGCGGCTGCTCGCAATTCCTGACCGAATTTTCCAATAGATTTGCATTGCTCCGTCCGAGTCGGTCGTAACGCCCAGCCTGCTGGATACCACTGCCAGTAACAAGATCGCGGATATGTTGCGCGAACAGTGACTAAGTCAGGCGGAATTAGAGTGGGCTCAATCAATGGCCTGTTTTGTTCAAATGTCTGCACCATCAAATTAAAACGAACGTTTGAAATAAATTTGGAATAGATATATCATTTGGTCGCGAATTAAGAAATTCGCCGACGGAATAACAAATAACCCGGAGAAGATAAGAATGAATAATTTGCACAAGAAAACCTATTCATTATCGGTTCCGGCTGCTGAATCGGTCGCGAAAGCACTACGCGCGAGCTTGTAGGCTGACGTCACCTCTTTTATCCCGTTTGGGCCAGGAGACTGAAAATGCGTGAAGTAATGGAATTTGATGTAGTGATCGTCGGCGGAGGCCCTGCGGGGGTGGCTGCGGCGATACGTCTAAAACAGCTTAACGCCGACACCAACGTCTGCCTGATCGAAAAAGGCGCCGAGATCGGTGCCCATATTCTCTCCGGCGCCATTCTGGACCCGCGTGCGCTGAACGAACTGATCCCCGACTGGCGGGAAAAAGGTGCGCCCGTTGAAACCGAAGTGACAGAAGACCGCTTCTTGATGCTGACGGAAACCGGCGGCATCAAATTTCCCAACTTCACGCTGCCCGGCTGCTTCCAGAACCATGGCAACTATGTTGTCAGCCTGGGGCTGGTGACACGCTGGCTGGGCCAGCAGGCGGAAGCTCTGGGTGTTGAAATCTATCCCGGCTTCGCGGGCGCTGAAATTCTCTACGATGAAAATGGCGCGGTGAAGGGCGTCGCCACCGGCGACATGGGCGTGGGCCGCGACGGGCAACATACCGATGCGTATCAGCGCGGCATGGAACTGCACGCCAGATACACCCTGTTCGCCGAAGGCTGCCGCGGCCACTTGGGTAAGCAGCTTGAAGCCAAATTCAAGTTACGCGCCAATTCCGATCCGCAGACCTATGGTCTCGGCATCAAGGAACTGTGGGAGGTTCAGCCCGAGCAGTTCAAGTCGGGGCTGGTGATACACAGCGCCGGATGGCCGCTGCAATCCGATACCTACGGCGGTGCGTTCCTCTACCACTACGGCGGCAACAAGGTTGCGGTGGGTTTTGTGATGGGCCTGGGCTACGGCAACCCCTATCTTTCCCCCTTCGAAGAATTCCAGCGCTTCAAGACTCACCCGAAGATTCGCACCTTCTTTGAAGGCGGCAAGCGCATCGCCTACGGCGCGCGCGCCCTCGCGGCGGGTGGCCTGCAATCGCTGCCAAAGCTGGTTTTCAATGGTGGTGCGTTGATCGGCGATGACGCCGGCTTCCTCAATGCGTCACGCATCAAGGGCTCCCACACGGCGATCAAGAGCGGCATGCTGGCTGCCGAGTCGCTGGTCGAAGCGCTGGCTGCCGGACGCAGTCGCGACGAACTTGCGAGCTATCCCGAAAAATACCGCAGCTCCTGGCTGTATCAGGAGCTGTACAAGGCGCGCAACTTCAAGCCTTACATGCGCATGGGCACCAATCTGGGCGCACTGCTGGTGGGCATAGACCAGACGCTGTTCCGAGGCAAAGCGCCGTGGACGCTGCACAACATCGCGGACCACAGCAAGCTCAAACCCGCGGCCGAGTGCACGCCCATCAGTTATCCCAAGCCCGACGGCGTGCTGACTTTCGACCGGCTGTCCTCGGTGTTCCTCTCCAACACCAACCATGAGGAAAACCAGCCCTGCCACTTGCAACTGCTGGATACGGAAGTGCCCATCAAGCTCAACCTCGCCATCTACGACGCGCCCGAGCAGCGCTACTGCCCGGCCGGTGTGTACGAGATCTTGCGCGACGCAAGCGGCGCCAATCCCCGCTTGCAGATCAATGCGCAGAACTGCGTGCACTGCAAGACCTGCGACATCAAGGATCCGGGCCAGAACATCAACTGGGTCGCGCCGCAGGGTGGCGAAGGACCGATCTACCAAACCATGTAGTGATTGAGCATCGTGACTGAACATCGAGATAGGAAAAGACTATGAGCCTGAAGATTCTTGTGCCCGTGAAGCGGGTGGTGGACTACAACGTCAAGATCCGCGTCAAGACAGACAACTCCGGAGTGGAACTGGACAACGTCAAGATGTCCATGAACCCTTTCGACGAGATCGCCGTGGAAGAGGCAGTGCGCCTGAAGGAAGCAGGCATCGCAAGCGAGGTGGTGGCGGTGACATGCGGCGTTGCGGCGGCCCAGGATATTTTGCGCACTGCCTTGGCGATTGGCGCCGACCGCGCGATTCTGGTGGACGTGGGTGCGGCTGAACTTGAAACGCTGCAGCCACTGGCGGTAGCCAAGCTGCTCAAGGCGGTGGCCGACAAGGAGCAGCCGGGCCTGGTGCTCTGCGGCAAGCAGGCCATCGACGACGACGCCAGCCAGACCGCACAGATGCTTGCGGCCCTGCAAGGCTGGCCGCAGGCCACCTTCGCTTCGAAGGTGGTGATTGCCGACGGCAAGGCCACCGTGACGCGCGAAGTGGATGGCGGCCTGGAAACATTGGCCATGAGTCTGCCTGCGGTGATCAGCGCTGACCTGCGCCTCAACGAGCCGCGTTATGCCACCTTGCCGAACATCATGAAGGCGAAGAAGAAGCCCCTGGAAACTATCGCCGCTGCGAGCCTGGGTGTGGACATTGCGCCGCGTCTGACCGTGCGCACCGTGCAGGAACCCGCGAAGCGCAAAGCCGGTGTAATCGTTCCCGACGTGGCGACTCTGATCGAGAAACTCAAGAACGAAGCCAAGGTGATCTGAGGAGACCGGAACATGAGCACATTGCTGATTGCCGAACACGACAACGCTGGCCTCAAGGTCGGCACCCGCAACACGCTGACCGCCGCCGCCAAGCTGGGTGGTGAAGTGGATATCCTGATCGCCGGCCACAACTGTCAGGCCGCGGCGCAAGCTGCTGCAGGCCTTGCCGGTGTGCGCAAGGTACTGGTGGCGGATGCCGCCCATCTGGCCGATGGTCTCGCCGAGAACCTCGCCAACCTTACCGTGCAGGCAGTGAAAGCGGGCGGTTATGCCCACGTATTCACGCCTGCCACCACCTTCGGCAAGAACTTCCTCCCGCGTGTGGCGGCCATGCTCGACGTGGCGCAGATCTCCGACATCGTCGGCGTGGTGGATGCCAATACTTTCGTGCGCCCCATCTATGCAGGCAACGCACTTTGCACCGTGGAAAGTCGCGACGGCATCAAAGTGATCAGCGTGCGTCCCAGCGCCTTTGAAGCTGCTATCGACGGCGGCAGCGCTGCCGTGGAAGCAGTGACACCTCCCGTCGATACCGGCACTACCCGACTGGTAGGGCGTGAACTCAGCGTGTCCGCACGTCCCGAACTCGGGGCCGCCAAGGTCATCGTTTCAGGTGGTCGGGGCTTGGGCAGTGGCGACAACTATCGTCAACTGCTGGAGCCCCTGGCCGACAAGCTCGGTGCCGCCCTCGGCGCTTCCCGTGCTGCGGTCGATGCGGGCTTCGTTCCCAATGATTTCCAGGTGGGCCAGACCGGCAAGATCGTCGCTCCCCAACTCTATATTGCTGTCGGAATCTCGGGCGCCATCCAGCATCTGGCCGGAATGAAAGAATCGAAAGTCATCGTTGCCATCAACAAGGACCCGGACGCGCCGATCTTCCAGGTGGCCGACTACGGTCTGGTGGCAGACCTGTTTGAAGCGGTGCCGCAAATCACAGCATCTATCTGATCAAGAAAATATTTGGAGGAACAAGAAATGACCTATGTAGCTCCCCTGAAAGACATGATGTTCGTGCTGCAGGAAGTGGCGGGACTCGACGAAGTCATCGCGCTGCCCGGCTGTGAAGAAGTGGATGCGGACTTGGTGTCTGCCGTGCTGGAAGAAGCAGGCCGTCTGGCCGGGGAAGTGCTGGCGCCGCTCAACAAGGTGGGTGACCAGCAGGGTTCCAAGTGGGCCGATTACAAAGTGACGACGGCACCCGGTTTCAAACCGGCCTTCCAGCAGTTCGCCGAAGGGGGCTGGATAGGCATTACCTGTCCGACGGAGTATGGTGGGCAAGGACTACCTGAAATCCTCGGTATCCCTCTGGGCGAAGTGTGGAACTCGGCCAATGTGGCCTTTGCCTTGTGTCCCCTGTTGACCGCGGGCGCCATCACCGCGATTCACAGCCATGCGTCCGCAGAAATGAAGGCGACCTACTTGCCGAAGATGATCTCCGGCGAATGGACCGGCACCATGAATCTGACCGAGCCCAACGCCGGTACCGATCTGGCTGCCTTACGCACCAAAGCCGTGCCGGAGGGCGATCACTATCGCGTCACTGGCACCAAGATATTCATCACCTACGGCGAACAGGACTACACCGACAACATCATCCACCTGGTATTGGCGCGTCTGCCCGACGCGCCCGCCGGCGTGAAGGGTATCTCCATGTTCGTGGTGCCCAAGTTCCTGGTCAACGCCGACGGTTCCATCGGTGCACGCAATGACGTGAAGTGCGTATCCATCGAACACAAGCTGGGCATCCACGGCAGTCCCACCGCCGTCATGGCCTACGGTGAAGAAGGCGGTGCCATCGGCTATCTGGTGGGCGAAGCCAATCGCGGACTTGAATACATGTTCACCATGATGAACCACGCGCGCCTGGGCGTTGGCTTGCAGGGCGTTGGCCTTGCCGAGCGTGCTTACCAGCACGCATACAGCTACGCCATGGAGCGCATCCAGGGCAAGGTGATCGGCCGCGAAGGCAATCTGCCTATCGCCTTCCATCCCGACGTACGCCGGATGCTCATGACCATGCGTTCCCAGACCGAAGCCATGCGCGCTCTGTCCTTCATCACCGCTGCCGCGATGGACAAGGCCGAGCGCCATCCCGATGCTGCACAGCGCAAGTTCTGGCAGGCCCGCGTGGATCTGCTGATCCCGGTGGTCAAGGCTTGGTGTACCGAGCAAGCCAACGAGATCGCCTCCTTGGGTGTACAGGTTCACGGCGGTATGGGCTTCATCGAGGAGACCGGCGCAGCTCAGTATCTTCGCGATGCGCGCATCACCACTATCTATGAAGGTACCACCGGCATCCAAGCCAACGACTTGATGGGCCGCAAACTGGCCCGCGACAAGGGCGAAGCTGCCATTGCGCTGCTGAAGGAAATGCAACAGACCGTGGTTGCTGCCATGGCCGATCCGGCTACCGCGGGGTTGGGCAAAGATCTGGCGCAGGCATTGGGTCACGCCCAAACCGCCAGCGAATGGATTCTGCAAAATTTTGCGACCGATACTGCCGGAACACTGCTGAGTGCCGTGCATTACCTCAAGCTGTTAGGCACGGTGGCCGGCGGCTGGGCACTGGTGAAATCCGCAGTGGCAGCCCAGGCCAGGCTGGCGGCAGGGCAGGGCGATGCCGGCTTCTACAAGCAGAAGGTCGCCACCGCATTTTTCTACGCCGACCAGGTGCTACCGCTGACCGCTTCACTACTCGTCATGACCCAGCGCGGCTCTTCCAGCCTGCAAGCGGCTGACAGCGCCTTGGCGTAACCGTCAGGGACTCACAACCATGGAACAGCATCGCATACTCGTACACACCTCGCACATTCCGGTCCGATGGGGCGACATGGACGCCCTTGGGCACGTCAATAACACGGTTTACTTCCGCTATGCGGAACAGGCTCGGATCGAGTGGCTCGAATCGCTCGGTGTCACCGATATGGTCAACGTCGACGGAGGACCGGTGATCATCAACGCGAGCTGTACCTTCCTGAAGCCGATCGTGTATCCGGCAACCGTTGACGTTGCCATCCTGATCGGCAAGCCCGGGAACAGCAGCTTGCCCACTTATTTCGAGATACGTTGCGTCGGGGACGACACTACCCTTTATGCCGAAGGTGCCGTCAAAGTCGTGTGGTGGAATCCGCGTACCGGTATTTCCCAGCCGCTGCCGGATTTCATTCGGCGGATATACCGGCATGACTGATCTGCATTTTCGTCGATGAAACAATCAATATGGAGTTGACAGGTATGAATGATTTGCGTGAAAGAACAATATTCATCACGGGCGCCAGCCGCGGCATCGGGCGCGAGATCGCGCTGCGTTGCGCACGCGACGGGGCAAATGTGGTGATCACCGGCAAAACGGCGGAAGCGCATGCAAAACTGCCCGGTACTATCCATAGCGTGGCGGCCGAGGTGGAACAGGCGGGAGGGCGCGCTCTCGCAATCCAGCTGGACGTGCGCGACGAGGCGACGATACATGCCGCGATTGAGCAGGCCGCGCAGCATTTTGGCGGGATCGACGTGCTGGTCAACAATGCGAGCGCCATCAGCCTGACCGGAACGCTGGACACCCCGGCCAAACGCCTGGACCTGATGTGGGATGTAAACATGCGCGCCACTTTCCTTGCTTCCCAAGCCTGCATCCCTTATCTGAAAAAATCGGCAAACCCGCATATCCTGACGATGTCGCCGCCACTCAACATGCAGGCGAAATGGTTCGCGCCGCATGTCGCCTACAGCATTTCGAAATACGGCATGAGCTTGTGCGCCCACGGCATGGCGATGGAGTTTGCCAGCGATGGCATCGCGGTGAATTGCCTGTGGCCGCGTACCGTCATTGCCACCGCCGCGGTCGAATTCAACTTTCCTCAAGCCATCATGCGCGCGTCGCGTCATCCGGCCATCATGGCGGATGCGGCTCATCACATCCTGACGCGCAACAGTCGCGCCTGCACCGGCAATTTCTTCGTGGATGAGGACCTGTTGCGCGCGACTGGCGTGAAGGACTTCGAGCAATACGCGACGACACCGGGAACACCGCTGTTTGAAGATTTCTTTCTTGACTCTGCCTGATGGTTGTTTCAAGGAGGTGAAGGCAGGGATGTACCACGCAATGATCATGCGAATGCGTGTGTTGGCATAACGCGATCACCCGGCACGGACCGGAGGCTATCAGCCAGGTAATTCTAAATATAAAAAAGGGAGCGGAGGAAGTATGCGGGAGCACTACATCAAGCCGGAAGAAGCTGTCACGCTGCACGGTTTATTTCTTGAGCGGGCAAGACGCACACCCGCGGACAAGGCCTACTGTTATTTCGATACGCAGCGGGATACCTGGCAGACGTTGAGCTGGGGCGAGATGCATGCACAGGTGGCGCGCTGGCAGGCCGCACTGCAACGTGAAGAACTGGCGGCAGGCGATCGTGTTGCCATCATGTTGCGCAATTGCCCGCAGTGGGTGATGTACGAGCAGGCCGCACTGTCGCTGGGCTTGGTGCTGGTGCCGCTCTATGTCGAGGACAGGCCGGACAATATTGCCTATATCGTCAACGATGCCCGGGTGAGAGTGCTGTTTTTCGAGACCGCAGCGCAGTGGCAGGGCTTGAGTACGGTGCTCGGGCAACTGGCTTGCGTTCAGCGTTTCGTCAGCCTTGAAAATATTGCCGGGCATGGCGTACGGCACCTGCAACATGTCGAGTCATGGTTGCCCGCGCAGGCAGAGATGCAGCCGGAACGCAGCCGCAATCGGGATGCGCTCGCCTGCATCATGTACACATCCGGCACGACCGGAAAACCCAAGGGGGTGATGTCGTCGCACCACAATATCATCCATAACGCTTACGGCGGTTTGCAGACTTGTACGGTCCACCCGCACGACAGCATGTTGTCGTTCCTGCCCCTGTCGCACGCATTTGAACGCACGGCAGGCTACTACATGAGCATGATGGCCGGCGCATCCGTGGCGTATGCGCGCTCCATTCCCTTGCTGGCGGACGATCTGAAAATCATCCGCCCCACCATCCTGGTTTCCGTGCCGCGCATCTACGAGCGTATCTACAACGCGATTCACGCCAAGCTGGAAGAAGCTTCGCCGTTGCGCCGCAAGCTGTTTACCCTGGCGGTGAATGTCGGCTGGGAGCGTTTTGAGTACCAGCAGGGACGCGGTAAATGGTCGGCAAAGTTTTTGCTGTGGCCGGTGCTGAAGAAACTGGTGGCCGACAAGCTGATGGAAAGGCTGGGTGGCCGTTTACGCTTGTCCATCAGCGGCGGGGCGGCGTTGCCGCCCAAGGTTTCCCGCCTGTTCATTGCACTGGGCCTGCCGTTGATACAGGGTTATGGCATGACCGAGACCAGTCCGGTGGTGAGCATCAATCGCGTGGGGGAAAACCTTCCTTCCACTGTGGGGCAGCCTCTGCCCGGAATAGAAGTGCGCATCGGTGAGCAGAACGCGCTCCTGGTGAAGGGACCCTGCAACATGCTGGGCTACTGGAACAATCCCGAAGCGACCGCCGCCACAATAGACGAGGACGGCTGGCTCAATACCGGTGACACGGCAAGTGTCAGTGCCAGCGGGCATATCACCATCACGGGACGTATCAAGGAAATCATTGTCATGTCCAATGGCGAGAAATTGCCGCCCGCAGACATGGAAAATGCCATTCTGCGCGACCGCCTGTTTGAGCAGGTGGTGTTGTATGGCGAAGGACATTCGTATCTGATTGCGCTGGCGGTGCTCAATGTGGAGCAATGGCAAATCCTGGCGCGACATTTGGGCTTGCGGGCCGATCTGCCGGAATCACTCTACGATCCCCGCGTCGAGGAACAGGCGCTGCGACGCATCGCGGAGCAGATCAGGGAGTTTCCCGGCTACGCCAAGGTGCGCCGCGTCATGCTGTCGCTGGACCCATGGAGTGTTGAGAATGGCTTGCAGACGCCGACCTTGAAGCTCAAGCGTGCCCGGGTTTTTCAGCAATACGAAAAAGAGATCGCCCATCTGTATGAAGGGCATTGATATTTTCAAGACTGAAAAACCGCAACTTTCCGGTGATTATTGAAAATATGACTTGCAGGTATTTTTGTTTTTGCCTAGAATTAAAACGAACGTTTGAATTATATTTGGCGAGAGAGATAGGCTGCAATGAACAAACAGACTAACGAGCAAAGCCTCAAGGACACGCGGGAGCGCATTCTCGATGCCGCGGAGCATCTGTTTATGCAGTACGGATACGACGGAACGTCGATGCGCGTAGTGACCAACGAAGCCGGGGTCAATCTGGCGGCGGCCAACTATCACTTCGGGTCCAAGGAATCCCTGATGCAGGCAGTACTGAGGCGCCGCCTGGAGGTGATCAATCAGGAACGCTTGCGTCTGCTGGACGAGGCCGAGGCAAACGCGGGTGGAAAACCGCTGAAGCCGTCCGTGATCATCGATTGCTACTTCGGTACGCTGTTGCGGATCGCCGCCGACCAGAAGGCGGGCGGGGAAACATTCTTGCGCCTGCTTGGGCGCACCTTCACCGAACCGTCGGACTTCATCCGCGCCTTCATGTCCACGGAATATGCCGACGTGCTGGAGCGTTACAAGCAAGCGTTGTTCCGGTCGCTGCCGGATGTGCCAAAAGCCGAAATCGTGTGGCGCTTTCACTTCATGCTGGGTGCAACTTCTTATGCGATCGCGGGTACCGACGCATTGCATCTGGTGACCGATTGGCAATTTGACGAAGGCTCGGCGGAACAGGATAAAAATCTCCTGCCGCGCCTGATGTCGTTCCTGATCGGCGGCCTGCGTGCGCCACTGCCACAGTTTGAGAATGAAGCCGGACCGACGGCGGATAAGTCGGCCAACAAGGATGCCGCGGCGTAGGCAAAAGATCTGCAACCAATCATTCAGGAGAAAGCCGTCATGTTCACAATTGCATCCTCGCTGTTACTGGCTTGTGTAGCGCTGGTCGCTTTGCTCGTTGTGCGTCCTTTGCGGCGCGCGCTGCTCAGCGCGCCGCTGCTTTCCGTCTACAGGAAGATACTGCCGCAGATGTCCAATACCGAACGCGAGGCACTGGAGGCAGGCACGGTGTGGTGGGAAGGAGAATTGTTCCGCGGCAATCCGGACTGGAAGAAGCTGCACGCCTACCCGCAGCCGACGCTGACCCCCGTCGAGCAGTCGTTTCTCGACAACGAAGTGGACGAGGCTTGCCGCCTGGTCGACGACTGGAAGGTATCCCAGACGACCTACGACATGTCGCCCGAAGCCTGGCAGTACATCAAGGATAAAGGCTTCCTGGGCATGATCATTCCGAAGAAATACGGCGGTCTGGAATTTTCCGCTTATGCGCATTCGCAGGTGGTGCAAAAGCTGTCCACACGCTCGTCGGTGCTGGGGGTTTCGGTGATGGTGCCTAACTCGCTCGGCCCGGCCGAACTGCTGCTGCACTACGGCACCGATGCGCAGAAGAATTATTACCTGCCGCGTCTGGCCAAAGGCATCGAGATTCCGGCATTCGCGCTGACCTCGCCATGGGCCGGTTCCGATGCGGCGTCGATTCCCGATGCGGGTATCGTGTGCAAGGGTCAGTGGCAAGGCCGCGAAGTGCTCGGCATGCGCGTCACTTGGGACAAGCGCTACATCACGCTCGCGCCGCTGTGCACCATTCTCGGTCTGGCGTTTCGCCTTTACGATCCCGACGGTCTGCTGGGTGACCAAAAAGACATCGGTATCACCTGTGCGCTGGTGCCGCACGATCACCCGGGCGTCGATATCGGCCGGCGTCACCTCCCGCTCAATGGTGTCTTCACGACCGGCCCGACGCGCGGCAAGGACGTGTTCATGCCGCTGGAATTCATCATCGGCGGCCCGGCGATGGCAGGCCGCGGCTGGCGCATGCTGATGGAATGTCTGGCCGCCGGCCGTTCGATCTCGCTGCCGTCGTCGAATACTGGTATGGCCAAACTGACCGCCCGTGCTGTCGGCGCATACGCAAGGGTGCGCAGCCAGTTCAAGATGTCGGTCGGCAAGTTCGAGGGGGTCGAGGAAGCATTGACGCGCATCGGTGCCTATACCTACCTGATGGATGCAACGCGTTCCATGACCGCAGGTGCAATCGATCTCGGCGAGAAACCCTCGGTGGCTTCGGCCATCGCCAAATACCACGTCACCGAACTGGCACGCAAAGTGGTCAATGACGGCATGGACGTGATCGGCGGCAAGGGCATCTGCCTCGGACCATCGAACTTCCTCGGCCGTGCCTATCAGCAAGTGCCCGTCGGCATCACTGTCGAAGGCGCCAACATCCTGACCCGCAGCCTGATCCTGTTCGGCCAAGGCGCGATCCGCTGCCATCCTTACGTGCTGAAGGAAATGCAGGCGGCGAACAATCCGGATGCCGCGCAGGCTCTGCACGATTTCGATGCAGCACTGTTCGGACATATTGGCTTCACGATACGCAACGGCGTGAGCGCGTTATGGCACGGCCTGACCGGGGCGCGCTTTGTCAGCGTGCCGTCCAGCGTCGCGCCAGAAGCCAAGCGCTACTATCAGCAGGTCACCCGCTTCTCGGCCTCGTTCGCCTTCATCTCCGACGTGTCCATGCTGGTGCTCGGCGGCAGCCTCAAGCGCCGCGAGAAAATGTCGGCGCGTCTGGGCGACATCCTGGCGCAGATGTACCTGATGTCGGCCGCCTTGAAACGCTATCAGGATGTGGGACAACAAGCCGATGCGCCCCTGCTGCACTGGAATCTGCAGAACTCGCGCTATCTGGCACAGGAGGCGTTCAAGGGCGTGATCGGCAACTACCCGAGCAAGCTGGTCGGCATGTTCCTGAACTTCGTCATCTTCCCGTTGGGACGTCCGTATGCAGTTCAGTCCGACGAGCTTGGCCATCAGGTGGCGAAGCTGGTGATCTCGCCGTCGGCAACGCGCGACCGCTTCACCGCCGATTGTCACTTGCCGAAAACGGCTAACGAACCGGTGGGCGCGCTTGAACTGGCGTTCGCCGCCACCATCGCTGCCGAACCCATCGACGCCAAGGTGCGCGAAGCCGAGAAGCGCGGCCTGTTTGACGGCAACCCGGACGCCAACGTGCGCGACATCGCCCATGTTGCCTTCAAGCAAGGTGTGGTCAGCGCTGAGGAATACGCGGTGCTGAAACGCCGCGACGAATTGCGCGACATCGTTGTGCGGGTCGACGATTTCCCGTTCGACTTTGATGTTGCCACCGCAAACAAGCGTAACGTCGAACCAAGCAAGGCCGTCATACCGGAGCGTATCGCCGCATGAGGACCGCATTCGCAAGCGAATCGAGATAGGCAGGCGTTTGTTTTTTTTGAAGCCAAGCTAAAACGAACGTTTGTCTCCGTGCGTCCATTGAACGAAGTGGAATTTCCTTAGCGATGTTGTGCAACACGCGAAACAAAAAAACTAGGAGGAATGAGCAGTGAAACGATTTAGTGTAAGAAAGGTTGCAGTGTTGGGAGCCGGTGTGATGGGAGCGCAGATCGCCGCGCACCTGGTCAATGCCAATGTCGAGACGCTGTTGTTCGAACTGACGGCGAAGGAAGGCGACCCGAACGGCAACGTGAACAAGGCGCTGGCGGGCCTGAAGAAACTGGAACCCGCACCCGCAGCCAGCCCGGAAAAGCTCACGTATATCCAGCCTGCCAACTACGATCAGCACCTGGAGAAATTGCGCGAGTGCGACCTGGTGATCGAGGCCATCGCGGAACGCATGGACTGGAAATCCGACTTGTACCGCAAGGTCGCTCCGTTCCTGAGTGAGAATGCAATTTTCGCGACAAACACCTCCGGCCTGTCCATCAATAAACTGGCCGAAGCATTTCCCGAAAACCTGCGCCATCGTTTCTGCGGCATCCACTTTTTCAATCCGCCGCGCTACATGCACCTGGTGGAATTGATCCCGTGCAAAGGCACGGAAACGGAACTGCTCGACCAACTGGAGACCTTCCTGGTTTCGACGGTGGGCAAAGGTGTCGTGCGCGCCAAAGATACGCCCAACTTTATCGCCAACCGCATCGGCGTATTTTCCATGCTCGCCACCAAACATCATGCGGAGGCGTTCAATCTCGGCTTCGACATGGTGGATGCTCTGACAGGCCGTTATCTGGGTCGCCCCAAGAGCGCGACCTTCCGCACGCTGGATGTGGTCGGGCTCGATGTGTTCGCGCATGTGGTCAACACCATGCGCGAGAACCTTACCGAAGACCCCTGGCACAAGCACTTCGAGTTGCCGGGCTGGTTCAAATACCTGGTCGACCAGGGCGCGTTGGGACAGAAAGCCAAAAAAGGCATCTACCAGAAGATCGGCAAAGAGATCCATGTGCTCGATCTGCACAGCAAGCAATATCGCGTGTCCGACGCCAAGGTGGACGATGGCGTGAAAGAGATCCTGCGCGAACGCGACTGGGCCACAAAACTCGCTGCGCTGCACGCCAGCCAGCATCCGCAGGCGCAGTTCCTGTGGGCGACTTTCCGCGACGTGTTCCACTATTGCGCGCTGCAACTGGAGTCGATCGCGAACAATACACGCGATCTCGATCTGGCCGTGCGTTGGGGTTTCGGCTGGGACAACGGCCCGTTCGAGATCTGGCAGGCCGCAGGCTGGCAACAAGTGGTTGGCTGGATCAATGCCGACATTGCGGCAGGTAAGACGATGGCGAACACGCCGCTGCCGGCCTGGGCGACCGATGCCGCACGCGTCGGCGTGCACGGCAAGCAAGGTTCCTATGCGCCTGCCAGCAACTCGTGGCAACCGCGTTCGACACTCCCGGTCTACCAGCGCCAGCTCTATCCAGACGCGGTTCTGGGAGAAACAAGGCAATACGGCGAGACCGTGTTCGAAACCGATGCGGTGCGCCTGTGGCACACCGGCGACAACATCGCCATCCTGAGTTTCAAAACCAAGATGCATGCCGTCAACAATGAAGTACTGGACGGCGTCCTGGGTGCGGTGGCCGAGGCCGAAACGAATTTCAGCGCGCTCGTGCTGTGGCAGACCGAGACGCCGTTCTCCGCCGGAGCGCACTTGCTGCAACTGATGCAGGGTGTGCAGGAATCGAAACAGGGCGGTGGCATGTTTGACAAGCTCAAACAGGCTGCGACCCGGGTCAAATTCACCGCAGCTGGCGGTGGCGGCATGGGTGACCTGTTCAATGCCGCAACCGGCAATGTGCCCAAAGTGGAAGAGGTGGTCGCCAAATTCCAGCAAGTGTCGCAACGTCTCAAATATTCCCAGGTGCCGACCATCGCGGCGGTCGACGGCCTCGCGCTCGGCGGTGGCTGCGAATTCGCCATCCATTGCGCACGTACTGTCGCCACGCTGGAAAGTTACATCGGCCTGGTCGAAGTCGGCGTCGGCCTGCTGCCTGCGGGCGGCGGCTGCAAGGAAATGGCGCAACGCGCGGCAGCAGAGGCGCGCGGCGGCGACATCTTCCCGATACTCAAGCGCTACTTCCAGATCATCGCCATGGGTGAAGTCGCCAAGAGCGCAGAAATGGCGCGCGAGATGGGTTACCTCAGGCCGTCCGACCGCATCGTGCTGAACCGCTTCGAACTGCTGCATATCGCCAAGGAAGAGGCAAAAGCGCTTAACGCCACCGCCTACCGCCCGCCGCTGCACCAGCGCCAGATCCCGGTTGCCGGTAGCACCAGCATCGCCACTTTCAAAGCCTCAATGATCAACATGCTGGAAGGCGGCTTCATCTCCGAGCACGACTACAACATCGGTTGCCGTGTTGCGGAAACGCTGTGTGGCGGCGAAGTGGAAGCGGGCAGTCTGGTGGATGAAGACTGGCTGCTCGACCTGGAGCGGCGCAACTTCATGGAATTGCTCGCTACGGACAAGACGCAGGCGCGCATCGAACATATGCTGAAGAACGGCAAACCATTGCGCAATTAACGATCATGGCGCAGACATTCATCCGCTGTGCGATCTGCGCCATGATCGTTTCCCTCACCCCCGTCCCCCATCTCCCAGGGGGAGAGGGGTACAGTCGGAAGCTGCGCTGATTAAAATATTTTAGGAGACGAACATGAGCAAACAAATACAGGAAGCCTATATCGTTGCCGCGACGCGCACGCCAGTTGGCAAAGCGCGCGGCATGTTTCGCAACACCCGTCCGGACGACCTGCTGGCGCATGTATTGAAAAGTGTGCTGGCGCAGGCACCCTCTCTGGATCCCGCCAGCATCGGCGACGTGATCGTGGGTTGTGCCATGCCGGAAGCGGAGCAGGGCATGAACGTGGCGCGTATCGCCTTGCTGCTGGCAGGATTGCCGGACACGGTGCCGGGACTGACCGTCAACCGCTTCTGTTCTTCCGGCGTGCAGGCCGTGGCGCTGGCAGCAGACCGCATTCGACTCGGCGAGGCAGATGTGATGCTGGCGGCAGGCGTGGAGAGCATGAGCATGGTGCCGATGATGGGCAACAAGATCGCGTTCAACCCTTCCATCTTCGAGAAGAACGAGCACTACGGCATTGCCTACGGCATGGGTCTGACCGCGGAAAAAGTGGCCGAACGCTGGAAAGTATCGCGCGATGCGCAGGACGCATTTGCGCTGCAGAGCCATCAGCGTGCCATCGCGGCGATCAACAGCGGCGAGTTCGCCGACGAGATCACGCCGTACCACATTGCCGACAATGTGCCGGATATGCTCACCCGCGAAATCAGGATCAAGGCGCGGGACATATCGCGCGACGAAGGCCCGCGTGCCGATACTTCTGTGGAAGTCCTGGGCAAGCTCAAGACGGTGTTTGCGCAAAAAGGCTCGGTCACGGCCGGCAACAGTTCGCAGATGTCGGACGGTGCAGGCGCCGTACTGCTGTGCAGCGAAGCCGCATTGAAACGCTACAACCTCACCCCCATCGGCAAGTTCCTTGGTTTCAGCGTGGCGGGCGTGCCGCCCGAGATTATGGGTATAGGCCCCAAGGAAGCCATCCCGCGCGCATTGAAGCAGGTTGACCTGACCTTGAACGACATGGACTGGATAGAGCTGAACGAAGCGTTCGCTGCGCAATCGCTGGCCGTGATCGGCGACCTCGGCCTCGACCCGGCCAAGGTTAATCCGCTGGGCGGAGCGATTGCGCTCGGCCACCCGCTGGGCGCCACAGGGGCGATCCGCACCGCAACGCTGATGCACGGTCTGCGTCGCCGCAAACAGAAATACGGCATGGTGACCATGTGCATCGGTACCGGCATGGGCGCAGCCGGCGTGTTCGAGGCCCTGTGAGGCACCGCGGGACATGAGCTGGCTGAGCAAGTGCCCGAAGGCCTGGAGGGCGCACGTCGTCCGCTTCGGCTTCAACCTGCATCCCGCATATCGCAGGACGGGCGGCCGCGTCGAGTACGTGTCGCCCGACCTGACAACGATCCGCGTGCGGCTGCCATTCAATCGTGGCACGCGCAATCTGGTCGGTTCGATCTTCGGCGGCTCGTTGTTCGCCGTCACCGACGGCCCGCATCCGACGCTGTTGCTGATGGGCCTCGGTCGCGAATACGTCGTATGGGACAAGGCGGCATCCATCCAGTATAAAAAGCCGGGACGGAGCACGCTTTATGCCGATTGCACCGTCAGCGCGGAAGAGATTGCCGAGGTAAAAGATATCCTCACCCGGCAACCGGAAGTTGACCGGATCTATCTGGTCGAATTGAAGGATGGTAGCGGCGTTGTTCACTCGGTGGTCGAGCGTACGGTATATATCGCAAACAAGGACCACTACAAACAGAAGGGCAACAGCGGACGTGCGACGGCAAATTCCTGATGCCATTTTCAGGCTTGTCGTAACCTGCGATGAATGGTTCAATCCGGAGCAGTCACGAAACAATGATAGCGCGGTTGAGCATGGACAAATGAAGAAGAAGTACGGCCATTTACGGGCCATGGATTCGATGCGGGAAAAGCGGGTGGCGAGGAGTAGTTTTCAGTGGGAAGTTATTTACATATAGGGGAGTGAAGATGCGTAAATACAATTTGGCAGCAGCATTGTTGGTGGCAGTCTTGTTGGCAGGCTGCGGAGGAGGCGGAAGCGGCGGAAGCCAGGCGCCGAAGGTCAGTTTTACTTCAGAGGTTACTTTCGGTGACAGTTTGAGTGATGTCGGGTCGTATGCAGTTGGCACAGTCACGGCGCTTGGGGGTGGTGGCCAGTACACGATCAACGGAACGGGGAAGAACTGGACGGAATTGATGGCAGCGCAATTGGGCTTGCCAGTACCCTGTGCCGCCCAGACCGGTTTGAATGGAAGTGCAACATACGGTTTCAGCGTGCCGGTGGTCAATCATCTCGGTTGCACTGATTACGCACAAGGCGGTGCGCGTGTGACCAATCCAGTCGGACCTGGCAACGCGCTATTGGGCGGTGCCAACGCCATCCTTGGTCAATTGACCGTTCCCATCACGACGCAGATCGACAACCACCTGGCTGCGGTCGGCGGAAAGTTCTCTGGCAGCGAGGTCGTATTCATGATGGCCGGCGCGAACGATGTATTTATGGAGCTTGCCACCTACGCCGCAACAGTGACTGCCACCCCGAGTGCTGCCGCCACTGCCGCCGCGACAGCCGTGATGAACATGGCAACAGCGGCAACGGAACTGGCGGGCTATGTCAACACCAAGATCATTGCCAACGGCGCAAGATACGTGGTGGTCGTCAATATGCCGGACGTATCAAGCACCCCCTTCGCGGCAGCTCAAGAGGCGGCAGCGCCCGGTACCAAGGCATTCATCAATACGCTGGTAACGACCTTCAACAGCCAACTGCAGGCCCTGCTGGCAGGCAACCCCAATGTACTGTTTGTGGACGCCTATACCGTGCATCGTGACGAAGTGACCAACCCTGCAGCGTATAGCCTGAGCAACGTGACAACGCCAGCGTGTAATTTAACGATCAGTAATGTTACCAATCCGACCAACCCGATCGGGTCATCGCTGATGTGCAATGCAGGAAATCTGAGTCCGGGCGTGGACAGCAATTACCTGTTTTCGGACTCCGTCCACCCGACGCCTTACGGATATCTGCTCCTGGCGCGCCTGGTATCGAAGGATATGCTGATCAAGGGCTGGCTCTGATCGCATATCGAGCTTGAAGACATTCGGGATCAATACACGGATTTAGGAGAAGACATGAAAAGCATGCTAAAAATCGCAACAGTTGCTGTCGCCATGAGTGCAGCAAGTTCCGCATCTGCAATCGATTGGCAAAACTGGCAAGGTTGGTCGGTTAAGGTGGGTGTCAACAAGATCACACCCAAAGTACAAAGCGGAGATATCACCGCTCCAGCCCAGCCCGGTAGCAAAGTGGATGTGGGTAGCGATACCCAGCCGATATTTTCCGTGGCCTATGCCTACACCAGCCATTTGTCGGTTGAACTGGTTTTGGGTACGCCGTACCAGCACGATATTTCTGGTGCAGGCGGGCTTGCAGGAACGGGAAAATCGGGCACGGTGAAGTCGATGCCTCCCACGCTATTTGCTCAATATCACTTCCTGGAAGAGAAAGCGATGTTCCGTCCTTATCTTGGACTGGGGCTGACATACGCCTATTTCTACGGTGAAACCGGCTCAGGTGCGTTG
>DAIDAJ010000066.1 GCA_027310665.1 Sideroxydans sp.
GCGCAGCGCGCGTGATGTCGGAACCAAAACCCCGTTGGGGTGAAGACTCATGCGCGGAGCGCGTGACGTCGGAACCAAAGGTTTGCATATGCTCGATGACCGCCAGTATTTGCGAAAGGCCGCATTTTACGGGTTCCCGCCTGTTACGTCACGCCACAATATCCCCGCGGCGGGAGCCGGGAACGTAATTCTTCCTGATCAAGTAACGTTGCCCTCAGCAAGCGGACGATACGGCGTGACAGCGCCCGGCCCCCTGAAAAAAACAGCCGGGATCGCCCCGGCATTCAAGCACAGCAATAAACAGGCGGCTCCTTGTTCCCAAGGAACCGCCTTCCGTTGCCCGTTTAGAACTGATAAACCGCGGAAGCCAGCGCGCTCACGGTGTTGTAGCCTGCATCGAATCGATATGCGCCCACACCGGAATTGACCGTGGTGTCAACCGTGGCCGTCGAAATCCGCGCTTCAGCACGGAACAGCAGGTTCTTCACCCAAGGCGTCTGCCACTGCACGCCGCCGAAGATTTCCAGACCGGAGCCCTTGCTTTGTGAGCTCGCGCCGCCAAAAGCATAGGTTGGACCGCTAATGGAAATGAAGCCGGCGCCAACGTAAGGAAGTGCCGGATAGCGGGCGATGTCGAACGGCTTGTCGATCAGATACGTGCCGCGAATTTCGGTTGTGGTGAAGCTATTGCCGTTGCTCAAGCCGATCGACGCGCCGACGTTATCGCTAAACCAGTGCCCAAGCGACGCCCCGATCGTGGAATTGTTCACGTCGACCGTAGCTGCTACTTCGTTCGTATCGGCCACGTGCCGAACTTCTGCGTGTGCCGATGCTGCCGCCAGCAATGCACCGGCCAGCGCGATGGAAACCACCAGATTCTTTTTCATGCGAACTCCTCATTATTTGAAATAACCAGGGAAGCGCCGAACCAGTTTGTCCTTTTCCGACGGAAAAGAAAATCGCCCGGAACCTCCCCTCACATCAGTCTACTCCCATCCTGTCGATTGCGATGGGTGTCTGATTCTTTCAGAACTGAACGCGAAGTTGAAGAAAAACGATATGGTGCGACTTTTACGCAACAGGCTGGCAACCCGGCCGGCTTGCGGCGTTTATTTCGATTCAAGATACAAGCCGGGCATCAACAAAACAGCGCAAGCTTGCCCGCGCGCGGCAAGGCCTTGATCTCCCGCTCGCGCTTCAATGCAGAGGATTTATCGGCACAGGGCTCCTGGTAAACCAAAGTGACCGGCGTGCGGCCGCGCGTGTACTTGGCGCCTTCGCCGGCGTTATGCGCGGCCAGGCGTTTTTCGAGATCGTTGGTGATGCCGCAGTAGAGAGTTTGGTCGGCGCATTGGAGGAGGTAGCAGGTCCAGGTGGTGGTGTTCTTGAATTTCATTTATTAAGTTACCTGATGACCGTTCGCCCTGAGCTTGTCGAAGGGTGGGCGAAGCCCGCTAATTTCAACCGTTCGTGCTGAGCCTGTCGAAGCATGAATGACTTCAGCTAACATCAACACCGCCGGGGGTTGCCCGGCAGCAAGTCACTTTTTCTTGCTTCGCCAAAGAAAAAGTAACCAAAAAGAAGGCGACCCCGGTGCGCCGCTGCTTCGCAGTTCCCTCCGTTGCTCGACTGGTCAGGCGGCTGCGGAACTCGCGCTTCGCGCTCAGACAGTCCTCGCCGAATACTCCTGACCAGCCTCCGCTACTCGGCGGCGCACAGGGGAAGGAAAAGCGAAAATCTAAACCACAGTGTAGGCACTTCGTGCCCACACCAACCCGCCGACACTAGACAATTCTCTTAAGCCGTTTAGAACTGCTGTGCCCACTGAGCTTTGCGCATGCATTTTCTATGAGTCGAATAAATTCACGCGCATCAGAAAAATAGTTACGAAAAGCCAGCCGAACTTCATCGCTGGAATCTGCGCGTACCAGCACAATGTCATTGTGCGGCATTTCCTTTTCTAAAATAAATAGAGCTCTCAATGCTTCAGGAGCATCCCGGAAGCTTCTAACCTCCAGCGCTCCCTCTCCCGAAAATATAAGAATTGTATTTTTTTTATCCGACACTTCGCTTTTTGCCTGATTAAGACCTCTAAGAGTTGCAAGAAGCATTAACTCTCTATCAATCGCCAAAAACTCTTCAAGTAACTCCCGGTCGCTCTTTTGCGGAAATGGGCCAGTCAATCCTTCGTGTGCCCTCGCAAGAATCTCGCTGGCTAGCGCCATTTCATGTTCGTATCTTTTATCACCTTGCTGAAACTTAGGTTGGCTCTCGGTAATAAATCCAACCACTTCTACCGCAGTAGCCCATGCATGCTGAACAAGTGTTCGGTACTGGATCTCCATGTAGAGACCGACCAAGTCTCGTCCCGTTTCCGAATTTACGTTGTATTCATATACGTCGTGAATTCCACGATAGCCCGTGGCCTTGGGATGGCTTATATAGTCATATTTTTCTGGATTATTGCGTCGCTTATGCTTGAACCTAGCCTTTTGGAAAGAGCTCCGAAATTTATTTAACTCTTTAATGCTTCTAAATATCAATCGGCATCCAGCGACATCATCCATCCGCGAGAGCTGCATCCCCGGAAGACGCTTCAGCTTGTCAAAGATAGTATTTTTTCTCTTATGCCTTTGAGCGACTGTTACGTTCGTACCCTTTGTACGCGTCCGTAATATTGCTTGAAATGTGTTCAGCACACTACGGTGAGCAGCACGCCACTCTTCAATAACCGTCAGATCATCTGGTGTGGCCGAACCATTCCGAACATTCTCTCCTGCCCGATTTACTCGCGACTTAGAACCGCCCGGATAATTTTCTGAACTAACCATAGTATCTTCCATGCCGATCTCAGGTACTCAATGTACCGGAGTCATGTTGTTTTGACTATTGCGGGCAACGTGTTGCCCGCAATACGGTTTTGATCTTCGCTTTTCTCTCCCCTGAGCGCCGCCTCGATATTTCGTCAACAAGCGGAGGTTTAGGCGAGCACTGTCTGAGCTCCGCAGTGGGGCACGGTTTGTGTGCCCCGCCAGGGCGAGTTGCGCAGCCCCGCTTGTTGGTGAAATATCGAGGGAACCCCGCAGGGGCGGCAAACCGGGGTCGCCTTTTCTTTGGTTACTTTCTTTTTGGCGAAGCAAAAGAAAGTGACTTGCCGCCGGGCAAGCCCCGGCAAACTATGCGTCCAGCCATTCATGGTTCGACAAGCTCACCACGAACGGCTTTAGCTGCCCCCCCGACGGTGTTGGGTTTGAAAGTGAGCGGGGATGCAACAAGTGTTCCCCCACCCTACCCCTGATGGAACTACTAGCCATTCGACTAGGCTGCCAAACAACGTCAGCCAAGTCGCTGGTTATCCCCCGGTGGGAGAGGGGATGTGCGGCGATGCATCAACCATGCAGCGAGCAACATCACCCCAACCAACACCAACACCGCCCCATTCCCCCAAACCACATACGGCGTCCTCCCCTCATACCCCCGCACCTCCGCCGTCAGCACCCCTTCCTCATGCTGCGGCAACATGGCCTGTATGCGCCCGTCCGCGCCGATCACCGAGGTGACCCCGGTATTGGTCGCCCGCAACATCATCCTCCCCGTTTCCAGCGCGCGCATCTGCGACAGCTGGTTGTGCTGCATCGCGGCATACGAGTCGCCGTACCAGGCGTCGTTGGTGACGTTCACCAGCAATGTGGCTTGCGGCAACGCGCGGATGATCTCTTCGCCAAAGGCGTCTTCGTAGCAGATGTTCACCGCCACCTTCTGCCCGGCGACATTGAGCGGCGTTTGTGTCGCGCCGCCGCTGGTGAGGTCGCCCATCGGGATGTCCAGCACTTCGTTGATGAACCAGCCGAACACGCTGCGCAGCGGGATGAACTCGCCGAAGGGCACGAGATGGTCCTTGCGGTAATGCTGGCTCTCGGCGCTGCCGAGGGAATAGACGCTGTTGTAATACTTGCCGTCCTCTTTCTCGAACGCGCCGATGAGAATGTCGCCCCCGTTGTTCCGGACATGATCGCTCAGGATGGCGTGGTAGCTTTCCGGCACGTCCCGGCGCAACAGCGGTAACGCCGTCTCGGGCATGACGATCAATCGCGCATCGCTGCTTTGCGCCAATCGGCGATAGGTTTCCAGCGTGTTGGTCAGCGCGTCTTCGGCGAATTTGGCATCCTGGGCGATGTTGCCTTGCAGGAGGCCCACCTTGAGCGGTTCGCCGCCGGGTCGCGTCCATTCGATGCTGCGCAACGCCGCCCCGCCTGCCCACAGCAAGACCAGCACGGCAAGGGCGATCTTGCCCGGCCGACCCAGGCGCACATTCCACAGGACCAGCAACATCGCCGCGCTCGCCGCCACGGCGAGCGACACGCCATATACGCCGAACAACACCGCGTAGCCTGCGAGCGGGCTGGCGGGCACCTGCGAATAGCCGACGGAAAGCCAGGGGAAACCGGTGAACAGCAAACCGCGCAACCATTCGGTGAACGTCCAGATCGCCGGCATCACCAGCACTATCCACGCATCGTTCGCCCTGATTACCACGAAGGGTTTCAGTTTCGCCTGCAGATACCCTGCCAGCGCGGGCAGGGCCGCATTCACCGCTGCAAACAAGGCCGTCGCCGTTGCCGCGAGGATGGGATGCATGTAGCCATATTCGTGCAGCGCGACATAGATCCAGCTGATGCCGGTGCAGAACAACCCCATGCCGAAGATGAAACCCAGCCACGCCGCCTGCGCCGGACGCTCAGCCCGGCTCCACAGCCAGAACAGCACGGAGAGCGCGAGCACGGGCAGCGGGAAGATGTCGAACGGTGCAAATCCGAATACGGCGATGGCACCTGCAAGGAAGGCTTTCGGGTAGGGCGAGGCGATGAGTCTTTTCACGATCGGGGGCGATAAAGTTGATTCGCCAGATTATACGGTGTAAGTTCCGCCGCACGTCACCGTAACCCAGACTCGCAACATGTCCAACCATTCCGCCCTGCTTGAAGAGATCGGCTCCATGCTGATCGAAAGCGACCTGTTCAGCCACCTTCCGGCCACGGAATTGAGCGCTGCCGCAAATTATTTCGGCATCAACCAGATCGCCCAGGACGAGACCATCTTTGAAGAAGGCGATATCGGCAATTTCATGTGCATCGTGCATTCGGGCAGCATCGCCGTGACCAAGGCAAACCAGAACGGACAGCAGGTGGAAATGGCCACACTGGGACAAGGCCGTACGTTCGGCGAGATGGCGGTGCTGGATGACGAGATTCGCTCCGCCACCTGCAAAGCGGCCGAAGACACCGTCCTGCTCACGCTGTCGAAAGAAGCACTGGACCAGATGCTGGAAGAGCACCCGCGGATCGGCTCGCGCATCATTCGCGCCATTGCGGTCAGTTTGTCGCTCCGTCTTCGCACGGCAGCGGGGCAGCCGGTCGATCACCTCGTCTGACCCGCAGCCATGCTCGACTTTACCGAATACACCAAGATCTTCATCAGCCTGTTCGCGATCATCGATCCGGTCGGGATCATTCCCATCATCATCGCGTTCACCGCCGGCATGACGGCCCAGAAGCGCGAACGGGTGGGACGCATGGCCTCGCTATCGGTCTTCATCATCCTGCTCGCGGCCCTGGTGCTGGGCGAGGCGATACTGGGTTTCTTCGGCATCAGCATCCATTCCTTCCGCACCGCGGGCGGCATCCTGCTGCTGCTGATGTCCATCACCATGCTCATCGGCAACAAGCCGACGCTGACACCGGACGATATCGACGGCGACTCCACTTCGTCGATCGCCATCGTGCCGCTCTCGACGCCTTTGCTGGCCGGTCCGGGTGCGATCAGCACGGTGATCCTGGATGCTCACAAGGGAAACAACATCGGGCATTACGGCGTCATGGGGCTGGTACTCGTCGCCCTGAGCCTCACCGTCTGGCTCACTTTCCTGATCGCCCCTTGGGTCTCGCGGCGCCTGGGCAAGATCGGCAGCAACATCGTGACCCGCTTGATGGGCCTGTTGCTCGCCGCCATCGCAGTCGAATTCATCGCGGCCGGATTACGCGGCCTGTTTCCCGCACTAGGTTAAACATGGAAAAAATACGTCTTTCAAAATTGATGTCCGAACAGGGTCTGTGCTCGCGCCGCGAAGCGGACGATTACATCGCCAAGGGCTGGGTGAAAGTGGACGGCGAGGTCGTCAGCGAACTCGGCACCAGGATATTGCCGACGCAAAAAATCACGCTGGAAAAGGCCGCGCAGGCCAAGCAGCAGGGACGGGTCACCATCCTGCTGCACAAGCCTGTCGGCTATGTTTCGGGGCAGGCCGAGCAGGGATACAAACCGGCCATCCTGCTGCTCGATGCCTCGACGCGCTGGGATCAGGACACCACGCCGTATCGCTTCCACCGCAGCCATCTGCTCGGCCTGGCCCCTGCGGGCCGTCTCGATATCGATTCGACCGGCCTGCTGGTGCTTACCCAAGACGGGCGCATCGCCAAGCAACTGATCGGGGAAGATTCTCCGATCGAAAAGGAATATCTCGTGCGCGTGCAAGGCAAGCTCGTCGGCAATGGACTGGCGCTGCTGAATCACGGCCTGTCGCTGGACGGAAAGAAACTGAAGCCAGCCAAGGTCAGCTGGCAGAACGAGGATCAGTTGCGTTTCATTTTGAACGAAGGCAAGAAGCGCCAGATCCGCCGCATGTGCGAAATGGTGGGTTTGAGTGTGACTGCGCTGAAGCGTGTGCGCATAGGCAAGGTGCGGCTCGGAGAACTGCCGCAGGGGCAATGGCGTTACCTGCGCCCGGATGAACAATTCTAGTGAAGCACTGATCGAGTCCGTTCGCCCCGAGTTTGTCGAAGGGTCGCCCTGACCTGCTCAAGTTAATCGGCCGTCACCGTTTCCTCAGCCGGGACACCGTCAGCGCGCCTGTCGCCAATAGCAGGGCCAAGCCGAATCCGATGATGCTCGTTCTGATCGGAATTCCCGCTGTCGCCGTCCAGCCATAGAGCCCCACGAACACCAGCATCGCAATGTTCTCTGCGAAGTTCTGCACTGCCAGCGCATTGCCCCCGCCGATGGTTTCATGGCCCCGTTCCTGCAACAAGGCATTGAGCGGCACGATGAAGAAGCCGCCGAAGATGCCGATCGCGACCATCGAGATCATCGCGAATGTCAGATCATGGATGAAGACGATCGCCAAAATGGACGGGCCCAGCAGCAAACCTCCCAGCAGCGCGCGATTGACGTTGGCCAGCGACACCCACAGGCCTGCGCCCAGCGCACCCAGCACGATACCGATGGAAACGGCCCCCATCAGGTTGGCCGGCGTCTGGTTGTCGGTGACCAGCAAGGCGACCGGCACCCAGGCGAACAGCATCAGGCGCAGTGTGGTGCCGCTGCCCCAGAACATGCTGGTTCCCAACAGGCTGAAGCGGGAATCCGGATTTTTAAACAGCGACATCACCGATCCCAGGAACTGCCTGACCAGGCGCCAGGGGTGGAAATGCGCTTCCGCGTTTTCCGCCGGCAGCGCTGGGATGAACAAGTTGGCCAATGCCGCGAGACCATATGCCGATACGACGCCGGTGAACGCCCATGCCAGGGATTGGTCGGCCAGCCAGCCGCCCAGTACGACACCAAGCATGATTGCGACGATGGTGGAACCTTCCATCATGCCGTTCGCCTTCACCAGGACAGCGGGCCCGAACATCTGGGCGAGGATGCCGTATTTTGCAGGCGAATACATCGCCGCGCCGATCCCGATCAGGGCATACGCAGTCAGCGGGTTGACGCCCTGCACCATCGCGAGTGCGCCAGCGAGCTTGACCAGGTTCGCCACCAGCATCACGCGCCCCTTGGGAAAGCCGTCGGCGACCTGGCCGACAAAGGGGGCAAGCAGGATGAAGGGCACAACGAAGGATTCCTGCAGCAGCGGCACCAGATGCGGCAGCCCCTGCGATTTGACGATCGCGATGGCGGCGATCAGGATGGCATTGTCGGCCAGGGCGGAAAGGAACTGCGCCGCCAGCACCGACATCATGCCCAGCGACAGCAGCGGCATATCCGGCGATTTTCTTTGGATCATTACGGGTTCTCCGTGAGTCAGTCCGGGCGGAGCGATCTCTTTTGCCGAGCTTGGCGCCGGAAAGTTACAACCAGGTGATCCGGGGATGCAGTAGACGAACTGTTGAAACGCACTTAGCGCGGGTGCGGCTTGTCTTCACCGATCAGCGGCCGCTCTGCCAGCAGCGAGTGCAATCTCCTGCTGTCGGCATGCAGTACGGTGAATTGCCAGTCGCCGATCTGGATACGTTCGTTGCGTTTCGGAAGCTGGCCTGCCGCCTTCAATATCAGCCCGCCGATGGTATCGTAGTCCTCGTCGCTGAAATCGGTGCCCATGGCCTGGTTGAAATCCTCGATCTCGGTGTCGGCCTTGACGCGCCAGTGCGCATCGTCCTGGCGGATGATGTTGTCCTCGTCTTCGTCGAAATCGTATTCGTCGGCGATGTCGCCCACGATCTGCTCCAGCACATCCTCGATGGTGACCATGCCGCACACGCCGCCATACTCGTCGACCACCAGCGCGATGTGGTTGCGGTTGCTGCGAAAGTCGCGCAACAGGATGTTGAGTCGCTTCGACTCCGGCACGAACACCGCGGGACGCAGCATGTCGCGCACGTCGAATTCTTCGCCGGCGTAATAGCGCAACAGGTCTTTCGCCAGCAGGATACCGATGATGTTGTCTTTGTCGCCCTCGATGACGGGGAAACGCGAGTGCGCGGTTTCGATGACGTAGGGGATGAATTTTTCCGGCGGCTGGCTGATGTCGATGACATCCATCTGTGCGCGGGGGATCATGATTTCGCGCACCTGGCGCTCCGAGACCTGGATGACACCTTCCATCATGGACAGGGCGTCGGCATCCAGCAGGTTGCGCTCGTAAGCGCTGTACAACAGTGCGATCAACTGCTCGCGGTCTTCCGGCTCGCGCAACAGCAGCGTAGAGAGCCGTTCCAGCAAAGTGGGTTTATGATTGTTTTCCGGAACGTCCATTACCGAACATCAACGAATGAGATAGGGCGCAGGATACCTTAATTTGAGCATCAACGCAGTCTCGCACGCCTCCATCTCTTCGGCGTCGCGCTTGATTTCGTGGTCGTAGCCCTGCAGGTGCAGCACCGCATGTATCGTCAGGTGCGCGTAGTGCGCGAGCAGGTCCTTGCCCTGTTCCTTGGCTTCGCGTTCGACAACCGGCGCGCAGATCACCACGTCCCCATAGATGGGTGAAGTGTCGTCATAAACGAAAGTAAGGACATTGGTGGCGTAATCCCTGCCTCGATAGCTCCGGTTCAACTCGCGGCCCTCGGCCTCGTTCACGATGCGCAACGCCATCTGCACATCCTGCTCCAATGCGGCTTTCACCCAGCGGCGAAATTGCTGCCGTGTCGGCAGTCTTTTTGCATCGCTGGCGTATTGCACCGACAGCGAGAGTTCATGTGCTTCGCTCATGGCGTATGCTCGTACTTTTCGTAAGCGGAAACGATCTTCTGCACCAGCGGGTGGCGCACCACGTCTTCGGCAAGGAAATGCTGGAAGGCGATGCCGCGCACCTCCTTCAATACGACGCGCGCGTCGTTGAGGCCGCTCTTCTGTCCGCGGGCGAGGTCGATCTGCGTCACGTCGCCGGTGATGACCGCCTTGCTGCCGAAGCCGATGCGCGTGAGGAACATCTTCATCTGTTCCGGCGTGGTGTTCTGCGCCTCGTCGAGGATGATGAAGGAATGGTTCAACGTGCGCCCCCGCATATAAGCCAGCGGCGCGATTTCGATCATGCCGCGCTCGAAGGCCTTGCTCACCTTGTCCAGACCCATCAGGTCGTAGAGCGCGTCGTATAAAGGCCGCAGATACGGATCGACTTTCTGCGCCATGTCACCGGGCAGGAACCCGAGGCGTTCGCCGGCTTCCACTGCGGGCCGCACCAGGACCAGGCGTTTCACGGTCTCGCGCTGCAACGCGTCCACTGCCGAGGCGACGGCGAGATAGGTCTTGCCGGTGCCGGCGGGGCCGACGCCGAAGGTGATGTCGTGTTCCTGTATGGCCTGCAGATACTCGTTCTGTCGCACGGTGCGCCCGCGCACTTCGGCTTTGCGCGTCATCAGCAGCGGCACGGATTCGCTCTGCGCATCCGGCAAATCCGGCTTCATGACTTCGATCAGCCCGAGCTGCAGACGCTCCAGCGATATATCGTGTTTCGCTTCGAGATAGAAGCGTTCCATCACTGCGCGTGCCAGGGCGGCTTGCGCTCCCGTGATGGTGAAGCGCTCTCCGCGGCGCGCGATGTTCACTTCCAGTGCGGTCTCGATCTGGCGCAGGTTCTCGTCGAACGCCCCGCACAGGTTCGCCAGGCGGGCGTTGTCCACCGGCTCGAACGAGAGACTCAACGCATCGTCGGTCATGGTTCCATCACCAGTTCGCCGCGCAAGGTGTGCAAGGTTCCTGGCAATATCCGCACGTCCACATAGCGGCCCAGCATGCCGGGCGAACCGGCAAAATTAACCACGCGGTTGTTTTGCGTGCGCCCCGCCAGTTCCTGCGCGTTCTTCCGCGAAACGCTTTCCACCAGGACGCGCTGCACGCTGCCGCTCATCGCGGCGCCAACCTGATGCTCCATTTCGGCGATGCGCGCCTGCAGGCGGTGCAGCCGATCGAGCTTGGTTTCGTAGGGGGTGTCGTCCGTCATCTCCGCCGCCGGCGTGCCCGGACGCGGGCTGAAGATGAAACTGAAACTGGCGTCGAACTCGACCTCATCGACAAGTTTCATGGTCGCCTCAAAATCCGCCTCGGTCTCGCCGGGGAAGCCGATGATGAAATCCGAGCTGATAGAGATGTCCGGGCGCGCCGCGCGCAACTTGCGCACGATGGATTTGTATTCCAGCGCCGTGTAGCCGCGCTTCATCGCCGCCAGGATACGATCCGACCCGGACTGCACCGGCAGGTGCAGATGCCCGGCAAGTTTGGGCGTCGTCGCATAGAGGTCGATCAGGCGTTGCGACATTTCGCGCGGGTGCGAAGTGGTGTAGCGCAGGCGCTGCACGCCCGGCAACGCCGCAACCGCCTTGACCAGGAATGCAAAGTCCACCGTATCGCCGTCTTCCGTCTCGCCCTGATAGGCATTCACGTTCTGCCCAAGCAGAGTGATCTCACCCACGCCCTGCCCCGTCAGGTTTTCCACTTCACGCATCACATCGGCGTACGGGCGCGACACTTCTTCCCCGCGCGTATAGGGCACGACGCAGAACGTGCAGTATTTGCTGCAGCCTTCCATGATGGAGACAAAGGCCGCGCCATGCGTGGCCTGCGCGGCGGGCACATGATCGAATTTCTCGATTTCGGGGAAACTGATATCGACCTGGGATTCGCCGCTTGCGCGCCGTGCCGCGATAAGCTGAGGCAGGCGGTGCAAAGTCTGCGGGCCGAATACCACATCCACATAGGGTGCGCGCTTGACGATGATGTCGCCTTCCTGACTGGCGACGCAGCCGCCCACCCCGATCAACAGGTTCGGATTGCTTTGCTTCAGCGCCCGCACGCGCCCGAGGTCGGAGAATACTTTTTCTTCCGCTTTCTCGCGTATGGAACAGGTGTTGAACAGGATGATGTCCGCGTCTTCCGGCGTGTCGGTCTGCTCCATGCCCTCGCAGGCACGCAGCACGTCCGCCATTTTGTCGGAGTCATACTCGTTCATCTGGCAGCCATACGTCTTTATATATAGTTTTGTCATCACGCTTGATACCTGTGCATTCCGCAATTTCCTGTCAGCCACTCATTAACCCTGACTTTATAAGCCTTAATTATTTTGTGGGAATATCGTACAAAATTACTCTTATAATTCGAAAGGCTTTAGTCAATCAAAGCCATCAACATTAAATAGCGTTCATCCAATAACTAATACATCAGGGGAGTAGAAAGCATGTCGATCATTGCAGACGTCGCATCCATCGGTACCGCCATATTCGGCGTTGGCTTTGCAGTATGGATCACCATCCAGTTGTTCAAGAAAGCTGATTAATCCAAAGCAAGTGGGAAGTTCGATGCAGTAGCTTCCCACTTCTTCTCTCCACTACTCCCTCTCGTTTGCCTGCGGCACCACCGTTCAGGCCGCCCGCTTTACGTAAAATTCTTGTGAAGAAAAATACAACTGTGCTACGATTTAAATACCACTTTAAAAGTGCGTGTAATCAAATTCTCTTGAGAGGAGCAGAAAATGTCATTCGTCGCGGATTTGGTATCAATTGGTTCGGCATTGTTGGCTGTCGTCTTTTCATTGTGGATGCTGAAACAGCTCTTCACAGACAAGAACTAGTCTAATAGCTACTCTGTATTAAATCAAAGACTCCAGCTCATGCTGGAGTTTTTATTTTGCGGTTCACCGGAATCAGCCCTCGCGGATCGCGACAGTCCAACCGCCGAGGGCTCGATCGATATATCCGCTCGCCATCGGCCCGATATCAAAGGCGATCAACGCGGGGCCAGCGAAGTCTCGAACTGTTCGACAGATTTCGGCTTGCCGAACAGATACCCCTGGAAAGCATGGCAGCCCCGCAAATTGAGAAACTCATGTTGCCCCTCTGTCTCAACCCCTTCCGCGATGACGTCCAGACCCAGCGTTTCGGCCATCGCGATGATGGTCTGGACGATGGCGGCATCGTTGGTGTCGGTGGCGATGTCCCGCACAAAGGATTGATCGATCTTGATCTGGTTCAGCGGAAGCCGCTTGAGATATTGCAGGGACGAATAGCCGGTGCCGAAATCATCCAGCGAGAGCCGGACACCGATCGCCTTCAGTGCGTTCATGGTGGCAATGGTGTCTTCGATATCCTCCAGCAGCATGCTTTCAGTCAGTTCCAGCTTGAGCAGGTTGGGATTGATGGCATGGCGTTGCACCGCCGCGCGCACCTGTTCCACGAAATCATCCTGGTGGAATTGCCGGGCACTGATGTTCACCGCCAGGACCAGGGACCGGGTCAGTTCTGCGCCCGCCCACGCCTTGAGCTGCGCACAGGCGTTCTCCAGCACCCAGATGCCTATGGGCAGGATCAGCCCGGTCTCCTCCGCCAACGGGATGAATTGGGCAGGAGATACCAAGCCGCGGGTCGGGTGCATCCAGCGTATCAATGCCTCGGCGCCGAATGCACGGCCGGAATGGTCGACCTGGATCTGGTAATACAGCCGGAATTGACGGTTCTCAAGGGCCTGGTGCAACTCGTCCTCCAGGGCTGCGCGGGCGTTGATGGCGTCCTGCATCTTGTGGTCGAAGAAACGCAAGGTATTGCGGCCAACTTTCTTGGCCTGGTACATGGCAATGTCGGCCTGTTTCAGCAACTCTTCCGCCTCCTGCGTGCCCCCGCCAAACACGGTCGCACCGATACTGCCGGAGCTGCGGAATATATTTGTGTCGAGCTGATGGGGCAGACTCAGGGCGGCAAGGACTTTCTTGCCGACCGCCTCTGCCTGCTCCGCGGCCTCGATGGCCTGTTCACTCATGTCTTCGAGCATCACCACGAATTCGTCGCCCCCGAGGCGAGCCACGGTGTCGCCTTCCCGCACACACTTTGCCAGGCGTTCTGCAACCTGTTGCAGCAGCAGATCGCCCATGAGATGACCCAGCGTATCGTTAAGCGTCTTGAAATTATCCAGGTCGATGAACAGCAATGCGCCATTGCGTCCGTTGCGGGCATTGGCAACCAGCGATTGTTTCAGCCGGTCCAGCAAGAGCTGCCGGTTCGGCAGGCGGGTGAGCGGGTCATGGAATGCCAGTTGCCGGATCTGCTCTTCGGCAGCCTTCCGTTCCGTGATATCGATGTGCGACCCGACATAGTGCGTGACGACGCCGTCGCCCCCCCTGACCGCGGAGATCGTGAGCCATTTGGGATAGACTTCGCCATTCTTGCGCCTGTCCCAGATTTCCCCCTGCCAGGTTCCGGTGCGATTGATTTCATCCCACATTTTTCGATAAAAATCCGCGTCATGGCGGCCCGATTTGAGCAAGCGTGGCGTATGGCCCACGACTTCTTCCGGTGTATATCCCGTGCTCTCGACAAATGCCTTGTTGACCCGCAGGATCACACCGTCGGCATCGGTGATCAGCAGACTTTCCTGCGACTCGAACGCGGTGGCGGAAATGCGCAGTTCTGTTTCAATGCGCTTGCGCCTGGTGATGTCCCGGCTTGACGCATAGAGGTATTGCTTGCCCTCGATTTCCGCTCCGGTGGTGCTCACTTCGACATCGAGTATCGTTCCGTCTTTGCGACGGTGTCTGGTTTCAAATATGGCACTGTTCAGATGAATCAAGTTCTTGAAGCGTTCCAGCAACTCCTCTCGAGACCACTGCGCATCCCAGTCTGCCACGTTCAGCTTTTTGACTTCCTCCTGGGAGTAACCCAGCAATTGACAGAAAGTATCGTTGGCTTCGACGATATTGCCCAGGATATCCATGACGTGAATGCCCTCGAGGGCAGATTGCATCAAGGCCTGATGCCGTTGCAGCATCACCTCGGACTTCTTCTGGATATGTATTCGCTCGGTGATGTCGCGCACGATCGCGCAATTGAGTTGCCGCCCGTCGTAGTTAATCAGATTCGCGGTGATCTCGACGTCGATCAGGCGTCCATCCCTGTTCCGGTGAATGGTTTCAAATTGAAGCGAACCCTGTTTCTGAAGCAAGGCCCAGTGTTCAGGCCATTTTTCGACAGGGTAATTCGGATCCAGATCCGATACCTTCATCGCCGTCAATTCTTCCCGGCTGTAGCCGACCATCCGGCAGGCGCTATTATTCACGTCAAGTATTCGCGCGTCTTCGTCGCACCAGTAAATGGCATCGACGACTTTGTCGATTGCGTACTGCTGGAAGTCGAAATTGACCAGCGAATCGGGATGGCTTTTCATTTGCTGTATTTAATCCCCGGAAAGACCATCTTCAACCTTGAATCCCGTCAGAGCCGCGGTCATCGAAGAAATGCTGCAGTATAGAAGATACTCGAATATCGCCTCCATTATAAGGCAAGGAAGTTCAGGCGCCCTGCACCGGGCTGTCAGGTGATTTGCAGGCGGCATCGATCAGCTGGCGGGCGATCGTCACCGGTTCAGGCAACGCCGGCAAAGCACCGCGTGAAAACCAGTCTGCAGCTTCGATCTCGGACGGATCGGGATCGATGGTCCCGCCCGCATAGTCGGCAAAGAAGGCCATCATCAGGGAATCCGGAAACGGCCATGACTGGCTCTTGAAATAGCGAAGATTGCTGATCTCAATGCCCACTTCTTCGCGCACTTCACGTCTCGCACATTGTTCCAGGGTCTCCCCGGCCTCGACAAACCCGGCCAGAGCGCTGAAGACGCCGGGCTTGAATCGGGGGCTGCGGGCCAACAGCAGTTCATCGCCGCGGCTGATCAGGACCATGACGACCGGCGAGATTCTCGGGTAGACCACAAGGCTGCACTCGGGACACACCATGGAAAACTCCGGTGTTCTCAGGGTGGTTGGAGCACCGCACCTGCCGCAGTAGCGGTGATTCTTCTTCCAGTCCAGGAGCTGGATCGCGCGCGCCGCCAATGAGATTGCCTCCGACGTGGCCATATTGAACAGGCTGCGAACCGGCACCAGTTCTCCGGCAGTATTTTCCGGAAGCTTGTCGATTTCGGCGGCATAGCAGGGAGCCCCTTGCCATTTCCCGACCAGCAGGACGTCCCCGGGGCTGCCAAAATCCGCCGCCAGACCGTGCGGAAAGATGTTTCCGCCGGACTTGTCGGACGGCGTCAGCAATTGATTGCCGCACCGAAGCAGCCAGTAGCTCGATTCGTTCATCGTCATATATGTCGCGTCAGGGTGTCCATGCATTGCCGGGGCCTTAGGGGAATCTCAGGTGAGGCCAACGGCACATCGCCGGCGGGGCAAGGAATGCACACGAGATACAACCGCGGGAACGCTAAAGCTCGATCACAATTGCGAGTCTATATATCCCACACGTCTTCACTGATCAGCTTTTTCAGTTTCAGAATCCTCGTGTGCTCGACGTGTATCTCCCCCAATGCCTGCATCACGTCCTTCGGAAAACCCTGCCTGTTCGAACGGTCGGTAAACAGTGTCTGTTCGAGATATCTGTGCAGTTCCAGAGAACACCAGAGCAGTTCTATACGCTCCAGGATCTTGGGGAACTTTTCCCCGATTATTTGCCTGGGCGGGATTTTCGCGACAACAGGAGGTGTCTCCCTCCTGGCTTCAAGGTGTTCGAAATTGAGCTGTATGTCCCAATTCAACGGGCGTTTATCCGATTCAGGCATGGCGTGTCAAAAATCAAGGGGACTGCACTAATGCTGCGGCAAAAAATCCAACTTGCAACAAAGCGCATTGCATGTGCCGCTCAAGTAATCTAGCAGTTACCCGCCGGATTGCATAGGCCAAGCGTGTTCTGATGTTGCCGGAGGGGTGTTTGGTGGTGATAGGTGGACTTGAACCACCGACCCCAGCATTATGAGTGCTGTGCTCTAACCAACTGAGCTATATCACCGTGTTCTCGCGCTTTGCAGCCGGTATTGCCTGACCGCGTACTAACAGGAAGGGCGGCATTTTGCTGATTTCACCCCCTCCTGTCAATTATTGCATGCAGACAGCTTGAGCTCGCTGTCGGGAAACTCCTTCTGCAGGGCATTCAGTTTGTCAGTCGTTCCAGAATCGAGGTCCTTGATGACGAACACGGTATATTTGAGTTTGCTCACGCGTTCGCCGACTTTGGCGGTGCGCACGTCCTTGGTGCGCAACATGGCGATATACTTTTCCGCGGCGTCTTGCGTCCCGAACACGCCCAGCGAGATGGCGTTCTGCCATTTCCCCTTTTCCTGCACCACGAAGTAATCCTTCACCCCGCGTTCTTTCAATTGTGCGATCTTCTTTTCCACGCTGGCGTGTTTCTTCAGCGGCGGGATATACACCCAGTAGCCATGATTGCGCTCCACTGAACGCTGCGTCAGGTTGTCGCCCAGTTTCATCAGGGAGAGCGCCTGTTGCGCGCGAGCCAGATCATCGCCGGAGAATTCGCCCCATTCGGCACAATTCGCCGCCTTGGCGGCAGTCGCCGCGGCCGCAACCGGCGCAGGCATCGATGCGGGAGCGGGTGCCGGAGCGGATGCGGGAATGGTGGGCAGGTGAGCTGGCGCGGACGCCGGTGCGGGGGCATGTGCCGGTGTGGCGGCACTTGCGGCAGAAGCCGGGGACGGAGACAAGGTCAGCGTCGGACCCGGCGTGCTGCCTGGCACTGCTGTGACAGCAGAAGCAGGCGCCTCCAGCAGCCTGATCTTGTCCGGATTCAACACCGCTTGCGCCGGTGCGACCTCCGCCTCCTCGGTCAACAGGTTACCCCAGCGCATCCAGCCGAACAGCGCCAGGTTGGCCAGCAACAACAATCCCACGATCCACTTCGTCATGCCCCGGTTTCTCCAATGATCTGCAATCCCTTCAACACCAGATTGTCCACACGCTCGGACGGCAGGTCGAGATGCGGCTGAACCACGTCCGCCGCGCCGCCGCCGATCAGGCAGCGCACGATGCCATACCTTGCCTTCAATAATTCGAACTGATGCCGGATCGCCCCCGCGGTAGCGCGCAGAATCCCGCTATGGATGGCATCGGCGGTGTTGAGTGGAAAATCCCGCAACACGCCTTTCTCTGCCATGAGCTGCGCGGTATTCGTCGCCAGGCTCTGCTGCATCAGGCCCGCACCGGGCAAGATCAACCCACCCAGAAATTCGCCCCGGTCAGAGAGCGCGTCGACCGTCGTCGCCGTCCCGCAATTCACGACCAGACACGCGCCGTGCACCCTATTCCATGCCGCGATCAGCGCCGCCCAGCGGTCGCTACCCAAACGCCCGGCCTGCTGATAACCGTTGCGCACGCCGCATTGCTCCCCAGACGCTGTCACGAACTCCAGCGGACATCCCCATCCGGCACAGACCGCGCGCAAGCGCTGCGCCATCGCATCGCCCGCCACGTTTGAGGCGAGGATACGCGACGGCGGCGGCAGGTCCGCGAACGCCAGCTGCAACGCCAGCCATTCGGTGTTGCCCGCCACGCCCTGCCGCATCCATTTGCCGTCTTGCACCAGTGCCCATTTGCAGCGGCTGTTCCCGATATCCAGCAGTAACATTCATGCCCCCCTCAGGCTGACTTCGCCGGCGTGGAATATTTTTTCGCCCTGTTCTGTCGCCAGACGCAAGGCGCCGTCATCCGTCACTCCCATGACCGTGCCGGTAACCAGCGAACCGTCGGGCAGCGTCAGTTTCACCGGGCGCATCTGGAACACATGGTGACTCTCCCACTCGGCCCGCAATGATGCAAAACCGCGTTTTGCGAATTCGCGCAGCACTGACGCCAGATTTTTTAATGATACCGCAAGCACAAGATTGCGTTCCGGCACCGGCATGTCCAGCGAGGCAAGATCGCTCACCGCCTGGTCGATGCGTCCACGCAGCAACTCCGGTACAGTCAGGTTGAGGCCGACACCGATCACCACCGCACTGGGGCCGAGCATGTCGCCCTGCGCCTCGATCAGCACCCCTGCAAGCTTGCCCTCGTTCAATATCACGTCATTCGGCCATTTCAGCCCGATGCCCGATACGCCGAGTTCGGCCAGCGCGCGCATCATGGCGACACCGACAGCAAGGCTCAGGCCGGACAGCGCAGCCAGCCCGCTCTCGCAACGCCACAACAGGGAAAAAGTAAGCGTGTCGCCCAGGCCCGAATGCCATGTCCTGCCCAGGCGCCCTCGCCCCGCGCTCTGCCACTCCACCGCCAGCACAGTGCCGCTGGCCGCGCCCTGAAGAGCCCGTTGCAGCAACAATGCATTGCTGGAGGCAGCGTGGTCGAGTGTCTCGACGTGCACGGCACCGCGCTCGGCCCCGAGTCCGGCGCGGATCGCATCGGCGTCCAGCCACTGCAACGGTCGCGCCAGGCGGTAGCCGCGACCGCGCACGCTGTACAGCGTCAGTCCGTAACTCCCGGCATCCCGCAAAGCGTTATTCACGGTGGCGCGAGTCACGCCAAATTGCCGGGCCAGCACTTCACCGGAATGGAACTCGCCGTCCGCCAGCCTGCGCAACAAGGCAAAGGTCAGCTGCCTGGGCGTATCGGCACTCATTGCGGCATATCGCAGTCGGAGGCTGGCGAGCCGTAGCCAAGGAACTTGAGTATCTCCTCGCGGCGCTTCAAGGTGTCCTGATAACCGAGATCGATCAGCGCCTGGCAATATTCCTTGTCGAACAACAGGTAGCTCACCAGGTTTGCGCCGCTACGGCGCATCACTCCTGCCGAGCGCAACAGCAGGCGTATGCTCAATGGCAGACGCTGGATATACCGCTCGGCGACTTTCTCCAGGGGCTGGCTGGGCGTGATGACCAGCACGTCGATGTGGCGCATGTTGGTGGCCAACCTCAATTCCTCGGGAATCAGGCTGACAGTCTGATTCATTCGTTCCAGACGCTCCAGGTCGACTTCCAGCCCATCCAGGAAAATACTGTCCAGCGCATGCCCGGCGATCTGCGCCAGCGTGGGATAAGTGTCCATCCTGTGGCGCCGCCCTTCTTCGTCGTCCTCGTGCCAGGCTCCCATCAGCAGCACCTTGTCGGCCCCCAGATGCAGCGCCGAGCTGATCGGCGCGATCTGGCGCACGGAGCCATCGCCGAAATATTCGCGGTGGATGCGCACGGCCGGAAATATGAAAGGGATGGCAGATGAAGCCAGCAGGTGTTCGATCCCGATCTTGGTCTCCACGCCGAGGCGGCGGGCGCGTTTCCAGGGCTGTATCCCCGGGGCACCCTGATAGAACGTGACCGAGTGGCCCGAGCCGTAACCGGAGGCCGTGATGCTCAGGGCATGCAGCGCGCCCGCGTCGATGCTCTCCTGGATCCGGTCGCCGGGCAGCGCCTGTTCCAGGAATGTTGCCAGCGGGGAATTATCCAGTAGCGAGATGTGGCGCATGCGATTGATGCCGAGCAGACTCAACACCAAGCCGGCTATCCAGCGACCGCTGTTCTTCAAAACGCCGAGAGCGTCGGAACGGTAAATATCGCTCACGTGGGCGGTGGTCCATATCCCGAGCAGATATCTCACGCCCTTGCGAAAGTGCAGCGCATTCACCGCCAGCGTCACCGCGTTCAGCGCGCCGGCCGACGTGCCGCAGATGACCTGGAACGGGTTGCGAGCGCGGCGCGGCATGAACTCCGCGATGGCCTTCAGTGCGCCGACCTGGTAGGCCGCGCGCGCGCCGCCGCCGGTCAGTATGAGTCCGATCTTTTGCGGGGGCAGGCTCATTCTCGCCTCAACGACTAGGCTTCATCCTGCTCCGCATGGACCGCTTCCAGTGCGTCCTTCAGTGTCTCCTCGGGCAAGGCGTTCAGCGTCTCCGACAGCATCTCCGCCGCCTCTATCGCGTTGGGTTGCAGCAATGCGGCGTCCGCATTGGCCACCAGCACGGCGGCCGCACCCACCACCTTGAGCAGACGGGCGCGCTCGTTCATCAGCATCTCGATTTCCTGGCTGAGCAGTTCGACTTCATGCTTGTTCATTGCTTCCCCTTAATGTTTTTTCACGCCGGCTACCGCCAGCGCGCTCATGTTCACAAGACGGCGCACCGTCGCAGTCGTTGTCAGGATATGTACCGACTTGTTCGCGCCCAGCAGGATGGAGCCGATGGTGATGCCTTCGCCCCCCGTGATCTTGAGCAGATTGTAGGCGATATTCGCCGCATCCAGATTCGGCATGATGAGCAGGTTTGCTTCGCCCTTGAGGCGCGAAGCCGGGAACGCCTGCAGACGCAGGGTCTCCGACAGCGCCGCATCGCCGTGCATCTCGCCCTCCACCTCCAGCTCCGGTGCGAGCTGCTCAAGCAACTCGCGCGCACGGCTCATTTTCTGCGCCGAGGCATCCTTGTGGCTGCCGAAATTGGAGTGCGACAACAGCGCCTCCTTGGGGGTCAGGCCGAAACGGCGCACTTCTTCCGCGGCCAGCATCGTCATCGCGGCAACCTGCTCGGCGGTCGGGTCGAGATTCACGTGCGTGTCGCATATGAAAACGGTGTTTTTGGGCAGCATCAGGATATTCATCGCTGCATACACGTTCGCCCCAGGATGCTGGCCGATGACCTCGTTGATATACCGCAGATGGCTCAGCGGCTGCGACACGGTCCCGCACAGCATGGCATCGGCCGCATCCATGCGCACCAGCATGGCGGCGATCAGCGTGTTGCGGCGCCGCATCTCGCGCTTGGCCGTCTCCGGCGTCACACCCTGGCGTTGCATGACACGATGATATTCCGCGCAGTATTCCCGGTAGCGGCTGTCGAACTCGGGGTTCACCAGTTCGAAATGCTCGCCTGCGCGTATGCGCAGGCCCAGCTTGGCGATGCGCTGCTCGATCACGGCCGGACGGCCGACCAGGATGGGATGGGCAAGGCCTTCGTCCACCACGATCTGCACCGCGTGCAACACGCGCTCGTCCTCCCCCTCGGCATACACCAGGCGTTTCGGGTACTTCTTGGCAAGGCTGAACACCGGTTTCATCAGCATGTTCGAGTGGTAGAGGAACTGCGACAGCTGTTCGCGGTACGCCTCCATATCGGCGATGGGGCGTTCCGCCACGCCGCTGTCCATCGCCGCCTGTGCGACCGCGGGCGCGATACGCGTGATCAGGCGCGGATCGAATGGCTTGGGGATCAGGTGTTCGGCACCGAAGGAAAGGTTCTCCTCGCCATATACCGCCGCCACCTCATCCGACTGTTCGGCCTCGGCCAGTTCGGCGATGGCGTATACCGCCGCCCTCTTCATCGCTTCGTTGATGGTGGTCGCACCGACGTCCAGCGCGCCCCGGAAGATGTAGGGGAAGCACAGCGCGTTGTTCACCTGGTTCGGATAATCGGAACGGCCGGTCGCCATGATGGCATCCGAGCGCACGGCTTTGACCTGTTCCGGCATGATTTCGGGGGTGGGGTTGGCCAGGGCGAAGATCAGCGGCCTGTCCGCCATCTGCTTGACCATTTCCGGCTTGAGCACCCCGCCCGCGGACAAGCCCAGGAACGCATCCGCCCCGGCGATGACTTCCCCGAGCGTGCGCGCGGAAGTCTCCACCGCGTAACGCGCCTTGTTGTCGTCCATTTCTTCGGTCCGGCCTTTGTACACGACGCCCTTGATATCGGTGACGATGATGTTCTCCATCTTCACGCCGAGGTCGACCAGCATGTCCAGACAGGCCAATGCGGCCGCACCCGCGCCGCTCACCACCAGCTTGATCTTCGCGATGTCTTTACCTACCACCTTGAGTCCATTCAGCAGTGCCGCCCCGACGATGATGGAAGTACCGTGCTGGTCGTCATGGAACACCGGGATGCGCATGCGTTCACGCAGCTTGCGCTCGATGTAAAAACACTCGGGCGCCTTGATGTCTTCCAGGTTGATGCCGCCGAAAGTGGGCTCCAGCGCGGCAATGATGTCCACCAGCTTGTCCGGATCGCGCTCGTTGATCTCCAGGTCGAAAACGTCGATGCCGGCGAACTTCTTGAACAGCACGCCCTTGCCTTCCATCACCGGCTTCGCCGCCAGCGGCCCGATGTTGCCCAGACCCAGCACCGCCGTTCCGTTGGTGATGACCGCCACCAGATTGGCACGCGCCGTCATGTTGCGGACTTCCGCCGGGTTTTCCACGATAAGCTCGCACGCCGCCGCCACGCCGGGCGAATACGCCAGGGACAGATCGCGTTGAGTGATCATCGGCTTGGTGGAATTGACCGAGATTTTTCCGGCTGGTGAATGACGGTGATATTGCAGTGCGGCTTCGCGTAGTTGTTTGTCCATGACTCTTTTGTAAATACCTGTATGAATCCCTCGCCAATTATAGCGCAGCGGGCCGCAGCGCTGCATGCTGATGACCGGCCTGCACAGACTTGCCGAACAGCGCGCGGGCGGATTTGCTAGAATGCCGCCCCCTCTCGTTACCAACCTGGATTTGATGAGCCCAATCACGCTTGCCGGCGGTGAACATGCCGTGATGCTGATCCACGGACTGCAAAGTAGCCCGGCCGAACTCCTGCCGCTCGCGAAACGCCTGCAGCAGGCCGGTTACACGGTGCATCTGCCGCACATCGCCGGCTACGGCTTCGAGCACGGCGACACGCCGCGCTCGGTCACCCATTGGCGGGACTGGCACGCCAAGGCCCTGGAAGAGTTCCGCGCTTTGAAGCGGCAATACAAAACCGTGGCGCTGGGGGGACTGTGCATCGGCGGAACCCTGTCACTCAGTATCGCGGCAGAGCTGGGTGACGAGGTTGCCGCGTTGACACTGCTGTCGACCACTCTGTGGTACGACGGCTGGGCCATGCCCTGGTACCGGTGCTTTCGCTATCTCGGCTACATCTGGCCGATCCGCTACTGGTACACCTACAAGGAACGCGAGCCCTTCGGCCTCAAGAACGAACAATTGCGCCGCTGGGTCGCGCGCGAAATGGCACACAAGGACGCCTCCATGGTCGGCGCCAGCCGGCTGAACCTGCCCGCCATCCAGGAAGCGGAGCGCATGATCGCCGCCGTCAAGAAGACGATGTCGCGCATCACCGCCCCCGCCATCATCATTCACGCTGTGGAAGACGAAGTCGCCTCGCCGCGCAGCGCTTACTATATCGCCCAGCACATCGGCTCCAGGACAGTGGAAAGCGTGATGCTGCACAACAGCTACCACATGATCACCGTGGACAACGACAGGGAGCAGGTGGCCTCGGATACCATCCGTTTCTTCGAAAGCGCACGCCCCCAACATACCCCTGCCTGACGCTCGACTTCTGCTATAATCGTAACTAATTTGTTACTGGAAACAAGCAACTGTGAGCTCCCTGCAAACTATACAAAGCATGATGGTCAAGCAGTTCGACCTCAAACCGGAAGACCTTACGCCTGAGGCAACTTTGGAAAGCCTGGGGCTGGATTCGCTCTCGGTGATCGAGTTCACGTTCAATCTTGAGGACGAGCTGAAGATCACCATGCCCGAAGAACGCGTCGAGCTCAAGACGCTGCAGGACGTGGTCAATCTGGTGGACAAGCTGATCGCCGAGCAAAAAGGCGCCGCGCAGTAGGCACCATGGACCGGCGTGTCGTCATCACCGGGCTGGGTATCATCTCCCCGGTTGGGAAAAGCCCCACCGAATTCTTCGGCAACCTGATGGCAGGCCGTTCCGGCATCAAGCGCCTGCAGACGGACTTCATCGAACAGCTCTCCATCCGCATCGGTGCCCAGATTGACGGATTCGACCCCACCGCATATTTCAGCAAGATCCAGCTCAGCGGCATCGAACGTTTCAGCCAGTTCGCGCTGGTTGCCGCCGAACAGGCCGTGCAGGATGCGCAACTGGAACTCTCCGAAACGGAATATCCGCGCGCGGGCGTCTGCATGGGTTCCTGCCTGGGAGGCGCCGGCACGCTCGAAGACGGCTACATCGAAACGCTCCTGCGCAACCCGCCGCGCGTCAAGCCGCTGAGCGTGCTGCTCAGCATGAACAATGCCGCTGCCTCGCACGTTTCCATCAAATACCACCTGCAAGGCGCAAACATGACTTACGCCACCGCCTGCTCTTCCTCGGCCATCGCCGTGGGCGAAGCCTATCGCCAGATCCGGCACGGTTATGCCGATGTGATGCTGGCGGGCGGCTCGGAAGCGATGCTGACGCTGGGCGCGATGAAGGCTTGGGAGGCTCTGCGCACACTGGCGCCGGAAGATCCGAACGATGCGGGAGCGTCGTGTAAACCGTTCTCGAAGAATCGCAACGGACTGGTACTCGGCGAGGGTGCTGCCGTTCTGGTCCTGGAAGATGCAGAGCGCGCGCTGAAACGCGGCGCGAAGATCTATGCGGAACTGGTCGGCTACGATTGCTCGTCGGATTCCAGCCATATCACCAAGCCGGATGCCGCCGGGCAGACGCGCACCATGCTCAACGCCTTGCGCGTGGCGCAATTGCGGCCGCAGGACATCCACTACATCAACGCCCATGGCACAGCCACGCTGGCCGGCGACATCGAAGAGACCAAAGCCATCAGGCAAGTGTTCGGCGCGCACGCAGCCAGAGTTCCGGTCAGTTCGACCAAGTCCATGCACGGCCACCTGATGGGCGCGACCGGCGCGGTCGAATTCATGGCAGCGGTGCTGGCCTTGCACAACCAGGCCATTCCGCCGACCATCAACCTGCACGAACCCGACCCCGAGTGCGACCTGGATTACGTGCCCAACCAGGGGCGCAGCAACGTCAAACTCGACGCCGTGATGTCGAACTCCTTCGCCTTCGGCGGCAGCAACGCGGTATTGATCGCGAAGCGCTTCGGCGGCTGATCGTTTCAGTCGCGACACCCTCGCCGTCGCTTCATCAACCAAACCGGGAAACACTGGATAGACCCGTTCGCCCCGGACGCAGCCGAAGGGGCATCACGAACAGGCGACATATCTTCCCGGCTGCTAACCCAGCCGGAGCGTGCTCAACGTTCGCCGCCGCACCTGGTGCAGCAATCTCACATTCTCATCCAGTGACTCGCCATAGGAAGGGATCATTTCCTTCATCTTGTGCTTCCAGTCGGCGCTCTTCATGCGCTGCCTGAAACAACGCTCGATCACCTCGATCATCGCCTGCACCGACGTGGATGCGCCGGGAGAGGCGCCCAGCAGGGCGGCCAGCGTGCCGTCCCTGGCTGTCACGATCTCGGTGCCGAATTCCAGCTTTCCGCCGTTCTTGTCGCACCCCTTGATGATCTGCACGCGCTGCCCGGCCGAGGCAAGCTCCCAGTCATCATCCTTGGCGTCCGCATAGAAACCGCGCAGGATCGCCATGCGCTCCTTGTGCGAACGGAACGCTTCGGTGATGAGATAGCGGGTGAGTTCGAAATTGTCGCGGGCCACCGCCAGCATCGGCTTCAGGTTGTTCGTCTTGAGCGACGAGAACAGATCAAGCGCCGAGCCTTCCTTGAGGAATTTGGTGGTGATGCTGGCGAACGGACCGAACAACAGCGCCGGCTCGCCGTCGATGATGCGCGCATCCAGATGCGGCACCGACATCGGCGGGGCACCCACGGCCGCCTTGCCATACACCTTGCTGCAGTGGCGCTTCACCACTTCCGGATTCTTGCAGATCAGCCACTGGCCGCTGACCGGGAAGCCGCCATAGCCGCGCGCTTCGGGGATGCCGGATTTTTGCAGCAACGGCAGCGCACCGCCGCCCGCACCGAGAAAGACGAACCCGGCATCGACCGTCCTGGTCTTGTCCGTGTGGTTGTCCTTCACCCGCACATGCCAGCGGCCGTCGTCGTGCTGCTTCATGGTCATGATGGTGTGGCTCAGCTTCAGGTCGAAAGTCGGGTGTCTGGCCAGCGCCTTCACCAGTTTGCGCGTCATGAACCCGAAGTCCACATCGGTGCCGTGCTTGACCCGCGTCGCGGCGACCGCCTGTTTTGCGTCGCGATGCTTCATCACCAGCGGCATCCACTTGCGCAGCACCGCATGGTCTTCGCTGTACTCCATCTCTTCGAACAAGTGATGCTTGTGCAGGGCGGCGTAGCGCTTGCGCAGGAACGCCACGTCCTCCGCGCCCCACACGAAACTCTGGTGGCAGATCGGATTGATGAACTTCCCCGGCTCCGGCAACACGCCCTGCTCGACCAGGTAGGACCAGAACTGCAGCGAGATCTCGAACGCGGCGTTGATCTCCAGTGCACGTTTGATCTGCACCGTTCCATCGGCCGATTGCGGCGTATAGTTCAGCTCGCAGTAGCCCGCATGCCCGGTGCCGGCATTGTTCATGCTGTGCGTGCTTTCGTGCGCCACTTTGCTCAATCGCTCTACCATCATGATCTTCAGCGAGGGATCCAGATGCGACAGCAACGTTCCCAGCGTGGCACTCATCACGCCGCCGCCCACCAACACCACGTCCACTTTCTTTTGCGACATTTTTTATCCGTCCCGAATCAACTTGTTCCCATTTTAACCGCTTAAGCCGGCAAGCATCTTTTCCAGACGTTTTACCGACACGATCACCGGCGTTTTCAGCTCCTGCGCATACAGCGAGACGCGCAACTCCTGCAGCATCCAGCCGAAATCCTCCAGTCGCGCATCGGGCTCTCCGTGCTGCGCGGATAGCTTGCGTTGCCACTGCTGCAACAAGGGATGCATCTGCGCCATGTTCTGCGCATCCCGCGCCGGGTTGGCGCGCAGCTTTTCCAGCCGCACGTTGACCGCTTTCAGGTAGCGAGGCATATGCTGCATGCGCTCGTATGGCGTGCGGGCGATCCATTCCTTGCCCAGCAGCCAGTCGCATTGGTTGCGGATGTCCTGCTGTACCTGCCCGTGCGCCTTGAAGCCGGGCAATGCCTTTTGCAGCACTTGATGCTCCGCCAGCACCGCCGCCACCAGGCGCGCGATCTCTTGCGCCACCAGGTTCAGGCGCGCCTTCGCCTCCTTGCAGCGTGCAGCGAACTCCTTTTCCGTCTCCGGCCAGGGCTCGTTCAGGCAGCAGCGGTCGAAAGTCACCGCGAGCACCTGCCGCTGCAGATCCTGCTGCGATCCGAACGGCAAAAACTGCATCGCCATCGCCTGCAGGCCGGGCAGGTTCTTTTCCAGGTACTTCACCTGCTCTTTCAGCGCCAGCATGAACAAACGGCGCAAGCCCAAACGATGTGCGGCGTTCGCGACATCGCGCGTATCGAAGCTCTGCAGCGTCACCGCATCGCCTTCGTCCACCAGCGCATTGAACACGGTGACGGTTTGCCCGGCACGCGGCTCCTCGCGGGTCGGCTTGAAATCGCCGAAATCCCAGGTGGTGTGGTGCTTCAGTTCCTCCCCCTCCCCAGCCCTCCCCCGATGGGAGAGGGGGGCACTGCGGCGTGCGGGGTTGTGTCCCTCTCCTCCCGGGGGAGGGATTAGGGAAGGAGTCGGCGCCCACTCGCCGCGCAACTGGGCAAAGTTGCGCGACATGCCGAGCTGCCGCCCGTGCTCGTCCACCACGCGAAAGTTCATCAAATGATGTGCGGGCAATTGCTCCAGCCGGAACGCATCCTGCGGCACGTCGAGCTGCTTCTGCTCGCGGATGTAGCGCGCCAGCGCCTGCAGCAACGGCGTATCCGACGGCTTCACCGCCGCGCAGAAGGCCGCCGCGAATTCCGGCACCGGCACGCAATGCCGGCGCAATTTCTGCGGCAGCGATTTCACCAGCTGGACGATCTTCTCCGCCAGGATGCCCGGCACCAGGTATTCGCAGCGCGCCGCCGACACCTGGTTCAACAGGGCCTGCGGCACGGTCAGCGTGACGCCGTCGTCGCTCTTGCCCGGCGCGAAGTTGTAGGCCAGCGCGTAGCTCACGTTATTCATTAGCAGCTGCGGCGGGAACTGTTCGGTGGTGATGCCGGCCGCTTCGTGCCGCATCAGGTCGTCTTTTTTCAGGTACAGCAGCTTGGGCTGCTCGCGCTCGGCCTCCTTGCGCCAGTGCTCGAACGCCGCACCGTTGTGGATGCCGGCCGGGATACGCTGGTCGTAGAAGGCGAAGATCAGCTCGTCGTCCACCAGCACGTCGGGCCTGCGCGCCTTGTGTTCCAGCGCCTCGATGTCGGCGATCAGTTTTTGGTTGTGCGCGAAGAACGGCGCCTGGGTGTTGAACTCGCCATTCACCAGCGCCTCGCGGATGAATACCTCGCGTGATTCCTCCGGGTTCATCGGCCCGTAATGCACGCGCTTCTTCGGGTTGATGAGCAGGCCGTGCAGGGTGCTGCGCTCCCAAGCCGCCACCTGCCCCGCTTTTTTCTCCCAGTGCGGCTCGAAATAGCTGCGCTTGATCAGGTGCGCGCCGACCTCTTCCAGCCACTCCGGCTCGATGCGCGCCACGCAGCGCGCGAACAGCCTGGTCGTCTCGACGATCTCCGCCGCCACTACCCATTTGGTGCCCTTCTTCGCCAGCACCGAGTTCGAGGCGATGTAGAACTTGATCTCGCGCGGGCCGAGGTAATACGGCTCCTTGTCCACCCCCTTGCAGCCGATGTTGCCGAGCAGGCCGGTCAGCAGGGCTTTATGGACCTGTTCGTAGGTGGCCGGTTGCTCGTTGAAACGCATGCCCATCTCCGACACCTGCGCATGCAACTGCTGGTGCAGTTCATGCCATTCGCGCAAGCGCAGCGGCGACAGGAATTTCTCGCGGCACTCGTTCGCCCACAGTTTGTTGGTCTTCTTGTGTTTGAGCGCGTCCTGGAACCACGCCCACAACTTGAGGTAGGCGAGGAAATCCGAGCGCTCGTCGTTGAAGCGCTGGTGCGCCGCATCCGCCGCCTCGCGCCGCTCGGACGGCCGGTCGCGCGGATCTTGCAGCGCCAGCGCACTGGCGATGACGAGAATCTCGTTCAGGCAGTGATACTGCCGCCCCGCCAGCAACAGCCGTGCAACCTTGGGGTCTAGCGGCAGCTTGGCCAGTTCGTGGCCGAGCGGGGTGAGCTGGCGCTTGTCGTCAATGGCATTGAGCTCCTGCAGCAGCTGGTAGCCGTCGGCGATGGCGCGCGAACCGGGCGGCTCGATGAACGGGAACTCCTCGACTTCTCCCAATCCGAGCGCGCTCATGCGCAGGATCACCGTGGCCAGCGACACGCGGAAGATCTCGGCGTCGGTGAAGTCCGGCCGCTGCAGGAAATCCGCCTCCTCGTACAAGCGGATGCAGATACCGCTCATCACGCGGCCGCAACGCCCGGCGCGTTGGTTGGCAGCCGCGCGCGAGATGTTCTCGATGCGCAGCTGCTCCACCTTCTGCCGCACGCTGTAGCGGTTGATGCGCGCCAGTCCGCTGTCGATCACGTAGCCGATGTTGGGCACGGTGAGCGAAGTCTCCGCCACGTTGGTCGCCAGCACCACGCGGCGCATGCCGGAAGCGGGCTTGAACACGCGGTCCTGCTCGGCGATGGACAGGCGCGAGAACAGCGGCAGGATTTCAATTCCTTTGTGCTGGTGTTTGCGCAGCGCTTCGGCGGTATCGCGTATCTCGCGCTCACCCGGTAAGAACACCAGCACGTCGCCCTTCAGGCCGCCGATGCTCAATTCATCCAGCGCACCGCAGATCGCCTGCGGTATGTTTTCGGTGTCGCCCTCCTCGTTCTGCTGCGGAGGGCGGTAGCGCACCTCGACTGGATAGGTGCGGCCGGAGACCTGCAGCACCGGCGCAATGCCGAAGTGCTTGGAGAATCTCTCCGCATCCAGCGTCGCCGAGGTAATGATGAGTTTAAGGTCGGGTCGGCGCGGCAGCAGTTGCCGCAGGTAGCCGAGCAGGAAGTCGATGTTGAGCGAGCGCTCGTGCGCCTCGTCGAGGATGATGGTGTCGTACTGCCTGAGCTGCGGATCGTGGTGGATCTCGGCCAGCAGGATGCCGTCGGTCATCAGCTTGATGCAGGTATCGGGCGAGACCTTGTCGTTGAAACGCACCTTGTAGCCGACCAGACCGCCGAGCTCGGATTTCAGCTCCTGCGCGATGCGCGCCGCCACCGAGCGCGCCGCCACGCGGCGCGGCTGGGTATGGCCGATGACGCCCTGCACACCGCGCCCCAGACTCAGGCAGATCTTCGGCAGTTGCGTGGTCTTGCCAGAGCCGGTCTCGCCGCACACGATGATGACCTGGTGCTTTTCGATGGCCTGCGCCAACTCCTCGCGCCGCGCCACGACAGGCAGGTCGGCGGGGTATTCGATTGCGGAGAGTTGCCGGATACGGGCCAGACGGCGCTGGGCAAGGGGTGACAGAGCTGCATTCATGGAAACGCGATTTTACCTGCTACGGATGCTGCCCGCACGAAAACAGCCGGGAGTCTATTGTTGAGATGATGTCGGGCTCGCCCTGGTCAGCCGGAACGTCACTTTACCTTCCTTGTTCTCGCTCAACTCCAGCAGGTAACCCGATTGCGCCGCCCAGCGTGCAACCTGATACAAGCCGATACCCATGCCGCTTTCCGACGGAACGATCGTATTCAGCACTTGCTGGGCAATGCCGCTCGGAATGGCGCTGCCGCTATCGCTGATTTCAAGACTGAACGGATCGGTTGCCAGGGAAACATCGACTGTGATCGCGGAATTGCTCTGAGACTTCTTGCAGGCGTTATCGATCAGGTTGTCGGAGACGCAATCGAACAGCGGGGCCGGTATCGGGCGGTCATCCAGGCGCTTGGGCGCCTTCCAGGCAATGCCACGATGCTGGTGCCGCTGCCGCAACCCTTCCCACCAGGCCGCCAGCGGCATTTCGACCTCTTCTTCCTGCGCCTGAGGATTCTTCAGTTTGGTCAGGACGAGTTCGATGCGCTGGGTCAGCACAGGCAACTGCCTCTGCAGGATGGGCTGCGCCTTTTCAGGCTGGTGCTGGGCCACCGAGGTCAGCGCAAACAGGGATTGAAGCATGTTCTTGAGGTCATGGGTCAGGCGCGCTCCCGTCTCGTAGATGACCTGCTGGCGGGTGATCTCGCGCAAGGACTGTTCGCGGCGCTTGGCCTGGTAGAAGTGGCCCATCAGATGGGTGAGCAATCTGACATGCAGCAGCACGGTGGGCGTGACGGACTGGTGGCTGAACAGGACTAGCCTCAGATCGTGATCGGCCATCTCGACGCGATGCCGGCTGAGCGTTCCCAGCTTTCCCTGCCCGCAATCCGAGGTCCACAACAGCCCCGATATCCAGGGCATCTCGGCAAGATACTGGGTCGCACGAATCAGGAAGGATTCCGGGCTCTGTTCCTGGTTGGCCGCGGCCGAAAGCTGCCCCAGCCATTTCTCCAGCGGCGTGCCGATGGTCAGCAAATAACGCGAGAACAGTGCCTGGAAGCCGGAAAACCCCAGCCGGGGATTCCACAATCCGCCCAGCGCCAGCAGCACGACGGCGATGAGGAACAGGGTGCGCAGCAAGGCATTCAGGTAGTCTATATGCGCCAGGGTCATGAACGCGAGGCTGCCCAGCACCAGCGAAGCCAGCAGGGTGAACAGCAGCAGGATGTAGATGAAGTCCACCGCTTGCTCGCTTTCCGCCTGGTCGCGCTCGGCAGGTATGAGTGCCATTACGACCAGCAGCAGCGGCAAGCCGACGTCCATCAGCCCGCTCATCACATCGTCCATGCCGGGCAGTCGGAACAGATGCGGTGCAACATACAGGATCAGTATGGACAGCAGATAAGCCATCACCAGCAGGTAATACAGACGCTGCCAGCGCGCATGAAACGAAAACACGCGGCCACCGACCAGTGCGAACAGCACGCTGACCCAGAACGCCAGCACCCACCAGTTGAACAGGAAAATCGTGACCAGGCTGATAGCGAGGATGAACCCTGCAGCGCTGGTGCGCAGCTTGCGTTCTCCATGCCATACCGGTTGCCACAACAAGAACGATCCCAGATGCATCAATAACAGCGGGTGCATCCACAGACTCTGGGAACCCAGCCAAAGCGCAAGGTGCAACGCCACCAGCATGGCATACGAAATCCAGCGGCTGGAACGCATCAGTTTTTTGAGGGAAAATGTCCGCATCTCGTCAATTTCGTCTGAACTTCATCACCTTGGAAGACGGCGCCCCCAGTTTAACCCAGAACAATTGCCTTCCCTACCGGCAGCCGTTCCGGCACCTCAATTCCGCCGGAAATCGGCCTTCAGCTAGACAGGGCAGCACGACAGCGGTAAATTCCCGCCTGCCGGATTGTGTACCATACTGGAAAGACAACAGAATTTGCATATCCAGTACTCACATGGCATGGCTATTGCTAAATTCTGGCCGCACGGCTACATTTAGCGCACAACGACCCCCTTTGGAGAAACAAAACAATGAAACGCAACCAATCCGGCTTCACCTTAATTGAAATCGCCATCGTACTGGTGATCATCGGCCTGCTGCTCGGCGGCGTGCTCAAGGGTCAGGAACTCATCAACAGTGCCAAGGTGAAGAATCTGGCGACAGACTTCAGGAATATTCCGGTCTATGTCTACGGTTATCAAGACAAATTCAGAGCACTGCCGGGGGATGACATCCAAGCGATAAGCCATGTTAGCGCGACCACTAATGGCAATGGAAACGGACTGATAGACGGACCTTGGGATTCGCTAACAGCAGCTAATGAAACCCAATTGTTCTGGGCTGACGTCAGACTTGCCGGGCTGGCTGCCGGACCAACGACCGGACCAGACCTTCTGCCTACAAACGCCGTCGGTGGCGTGATCGGCATCACCAGCTCGAACACAGCAAACTTCAATGATCCATCAGCCGGAACGCCGACTAACCCAAAGATATCTGGAAGCTATATTATTTGCTCATCTGGCATTCTGGGCAAATATGCGAAACAATTGGACCTCCAGATGGATGACGGCTCTCCGATTGGTGGTTCGATGAGGGAGTTCACCGATACCACTCCAGGAACCCGGCCGTCGACACTTATTGTTCCGACAGCGATGACCAACGGTATGATTAATGACAACGATACCTTCACCGTCTGCATGGGTGTTTGATAAAACTCCGGCGTGACAATCAAAGCCCGCTTCGGCGGGCTTTTTTCTGGCCGTCATTTTCTGCATGGCCTGCTGCGGGAATTTCAATTCTGAAGTGAATTACCGCCCCCTTTGCGGGTACGCGCAATCGACCGCTACTCTTGGCGCAGCCGCTTCTCCGCCGCTTCCGGATGCATGACAAAATTCAGTTGCTATGCAGCTTCTCCTGCAACCAGACTTTGATGAGAGATTGGTAGGGAACATCGCGCGCGTTGGCAGCCGTTTTGATCGAATCAAGCAAATGCTGGGGCAGCCGCAGGGAAATGGTTTTCGTCGTCGGCTTCAAGTTGGGAAGCGTAACGCGCTGTGCTTTTGTCCAATCGAGATAGTCGGCAGAATCGTGTTTTTCCCAAAATGCGCGCTCCTCGGCTTCGCTGCGGAATTTGGGGACTGCTTTAAGTGGCTTGTTCATAGACGGCCTTTTCTTTCCGGTGCATATCTCTGGCTGAAATCACCCGTATCGCTTTACCGGCTTGGCGCAAGGTGAAAGTGATGTGCAAAGCTCGACCCGCGTCCGTTCTTCCCAATGCGTGGAAGCGTGGCTCGATTTGACTGTGCTTTTCATCAATCAGCCACAGAAGAGGCTGGTTGAAGAAAATCTGCTCCGCTTCTGCTGTGGAAACGCCGTGCTTCTCATTCTTCCGCGCGTTTCCATCATCCCAATCAAAGCCGGAAATAATCGCCAGATCAATCATGCTTGTATATTACCAATATATACATAGCAAGACAACAAACTCGGACATCAACCCTGGCGCAACCGCTTCTCCGCCGCTTCCAGCGTCACGGACTGCCCCAGCATCACCAGCACGTCGCCCGCGCGCAGCACCATGTCGCCGGCCGGCTGGCTGCCTTCCACGTTGTGGCGGCGCACGGCGTTCACTTCGGCGTTGGGCTCGGACAGTTTCAGCGCCTGCAGGCTCTTGCCGACCGCGGCATCGCCTTCGTTGATCATCACGTTCTGGAAGCGCTGCTGCAGGCTCTCGGTGTTTTCCCCCACCGAATCCGCTGCGGGAGCGTTGCGGAAATAGCCGCTGAACATGCTGTAACGTTTGGCGCGCGTCTCCTGGATGTGGCGGATCACGCGGCTGAGCGGCACGCCGGACAGCAGCA
>DAIDAJ010000086.1 GCA_027310665.1 Sideroxydans sp.
AGCTACTATAATCCGCATCCTCGCGAACCCGGATAGTCGTTCATTCCCATGCAGTTATTCACTTTCGGCATAAACCATCAGACCGCGCCGCTCGCCGTGCGCGAGCAGATCGCGTTCAATGTCGAGACGCTGGATAGCGCTCTGCGCGACCTGGTGGACAACGGTGCCGCCAAAGAGGCGACCATCCTTTCCACCTGCAACCGTACCGAGATCTATTGCAGCACCAGCGCGCCGACCCAAGCGGTCGACTGGCTGGCGGCCTACCACCACTTGCCCGCCAATGAGATCGAGCCGTATATCTACCGCCTGCCGCAGGAGGAAGCGATAAAGCATGCTTTCCGCGTGGCGAGCGGGCTGGATTCCATGGTGCTGGGCGAGCCGCAGATACTGGGACAGATGAAACAGGCGGTGCGTCAGGCCGAGCAGGCGGGCACATTGGGTTTCCTGCTGCACAAGCTGTTCCAGCGCACTTTCTCGGTCGCCAAGGACGTGCGGACCCAGACCGAGATCGGTGCCAATCTGGTTTCCATGGCGGCGGCTGCGGTTAAGCTCGCGGAACGTATCTATCCCAGCATTTCCGAGCAGAGCATCCTGTTCATCGGCGCGGGCGAGATGATCGAGCTCAACGCCGTGCATTTCGCGGCCCGCAACCCGAAACACATCACCGTCGCCAACCGCACGCTGGAACGTGCGCAAGTCCTGGCGCGGCGCATCAATGGCCATGCCATCACGCTGAACGAGTTGCCGGAACAGCTGGCCCATCACGACATCATCGTCACCTGTACCGCCAGCCCCTTGCCTATCCTGGGCAAGGGCATGCTCGAGCGCGCACTCAAGGCTCGCAAGCATCGTCCTTTGTTCATTGTGGACCTGGCGGTGCCGCGCGACGTGGAAAAGGAAGTCGCGGAATTGAGCGATGTCTTCCTCTACACCGTGGACGACCTGTCCGACGTGGTGCGTGACGGCCTGGATGCGCGCCAAGGAGCGGTGAAGGAAGCCGAAGTCATCATCGATTCCGGCGTCAATGAATTCATGCACTGGATGCAATCGCGCGAAATGGTGCCTACCATCCGCGCCTTGCGCGATCATGCGGAACGGCAGCGTCGTGCAGAAATGGAAAAAGCCTTGCGCCTGCTGGCCAAAGGCGAAAGCCCGGAAAAGGTGCTGGATCTGCTGAGCGCATCCTTGACCAATAAATTCCTCCACGCGCCCACCCAAGCGTTGAACCAGGCACAGGCGAACGAACGCGAAGCGATCCTGGACGCGGTACACCGCATCTACCACCTGCACTCTCCCGAATGAAACCCAGCATCTCATCCAAGCTCGCCCAACTCAGCGAGCGGTTGGACGAGGTCACCCGTCTGTTGAGCAGCGAGGAGGCCACGCGTGACATGGACGCCTTCCGCAAGCTCAATCGCGAACGCGCCGAAATCGAGCCGGTGGTCGAGCTTTACCACGCCTACCAGGCCTGCGAGGCGGATATCGCCACCGCGCAGGAAATGGCAAGCGATCCGGACATGCGCGAATTTGCCGATGCCGAGATCAAGACCGGCCGCGAGCGACTGGAGCAATTGGAAGTCGAACTGCAAAAGCAATTGCTGCCCAAAGACCCCAACGACGAGCGCAACGTCTTCCTCGAGGTGCGGGCCGGAACGGGCGGTGACGAGGCGGCGATCTTTGCGGGCGATATCTTTCGCATGTATGTGCGTTTTGCCGAGCGCCGCCGCTGGCAGGTCGAGATCATCTCCGAAAGTCCCGGCGAGATGGGTGGTTACAAGGAAGTTATTGCGCGCATCATCGGTCAGGGCGCTTATTCGGTGCTGAAGTTCGAATCCGGCGCGCACCGTGTGCAGCGTGTGCCGGCAACCGAGACGCAAGGGCGGATCCACACCTCCGCGTGTACCGTCGCCATCCTGCCTGAAGCTGACGAGGTGGGAGAAGTGGAACTCAATCCTGCCGACCTGCGCATCGACACGTTCCGCGCCTCGGGTGCGGGCGGTCAGCATATCAACAAGACCGATTCCGCCGTGCGCATCACGCACCTCCCCACCGGGACGGTGGTCGAATGCCAGGACGGGCGTTCGCAACACCAGAACAAGGCGCAAGCCATGCGCGTGCTGGCGGCGCGCATCAAGGACAAGCAGGAACAGGCCGCGCACAGCAAGATTGCCGCCGAGCGCAAGTCGCTGGTCGGTAGCGGCGACCGCTCGGAGCGCATCCGCACTTATAATTTCCCGCAGGGGCGCGTCACCGACCACCGCATCAACCTTACGCTGTACAAGATGGACCAGATCATGGACGGCGACATCACCGAGCTTACGAATGCCCTGATGGCCGAACACCAAGCCGAACAGTTGTCGGCATTGTCAGAAGAAAGCTGATGCCTTGCGAACGATACAGGACATCTTGCAGGCCGACGCGGCGCGGCTGAACACAGCGCTCGATCTCGGTGCGGCGACTGCACGCATCGAGGCGCAATGCCTGCTGCAGCATGTCCTGGAAGTCCCGCGCTCCTATCTCCTCGCGCATTCCGAGCACGCACTGGACGAAATCCGGCAGGAAGCCTACGACTCCTTGTTGCAGCGTCGCTTGCAGGGCGAGCCGGTCGCCTACATTTTGGGCGAACGGGAGTTCTTCGGGTTGAGCTTCAAGGTTACTCCAGACACGCTCATTCCTCGTCCGGAAACGGAATTGTTGGTCGAACTCGCACTGGAGCATATACCCGTACGCGGCCAGTTTCGCGTACTTGATCTGGGCACGGGCAGCGGCGCGATCGCACTTTCGATAGCACATGCCAGACCGGGCGCCGACGTGATGGCGGTGGATACTTCGGAAGCGGCATTGCAGGTGGCAACAGAGAACGCCCGGCGGCTCGGCATTGCAAATACCAGATTCCTGCGCAGCGACTGGTTTTCCGGCTTGGCCGGACAGCCCTACGACCTGATCGTCTCCAATCCGCCCTATGTTGCTGCAGGCGATGTGCATCTCTCACAGGGCGATGCGCGTTTCGAACCGATATCCGCTTTGGCCGCTGGCGCCGATGGATTGGATGACATCCGGCGCATCGTCGCACAGGCGCGGGATTTCCTTGAACGCGACGCGTGGCTTTTGCTGGAGCATGGCTATGATCAGGCCGATAAGGTGCGATCGATATTGCAGCAGCATGGGTTTACCGGAGTGATGTCGGTAAAGGACATGGCAGGGATAGAGCGGGTCAGCGGGGGGAAACTGCAAAATTAGCCCGGTGTCTCAGTCAGTTTGAGGAGCTGTGTGCGCTGCCGTACGAAAGGTATAGGCCGATATATAGGCCGTTTGGCATATATGCAACACGGGAACGGGCTCCTAGAATGCATCTTGAGTTGTTAGAGCCTTGAGTTGCAACCAACTCAATCTTTCATACTCTCCTCCTATTCTGGGTCATCGCAAGGTGGCCCGTTTTTTTGCCCGGAGTTCAGGAAGCGAGTAACTTGCGAGCCCTTGCAATGGCAGCTTCCACTTGTTGCGGAGCCGTACCTCCGGTGTGGTTGCGCGCGGCGAGCGAACCTTCCAGCGTCAAAACGCGAAAGACGTCGTCAGTGATCTGGTTGGAAAATTCCTGCAATTCTTCCAGCTTGAGTTCGGCCAAGTCCACTCCCCGTTGCTCGGCAAAGCGTACTGCCAGAGCCACCGTTTCATGCGCATCGCGGAACGGCAAACCTTTCTTCACCAGGTAATCGGCCAGGTCGGTCGCCGTGGCATAACCTTGCAACGCCGCGCGACGCATGGCTTCCGGCTTGACGGTGATGCCGCCCATCATGTCGGCGTAGATGCGCAATGTCTGGGTGAGCGTATCCACCGTGTCGAACAGCGGCTCCTTGTCTTCCTGGTTGTCCTTGTTGTAAGCCAGCGGCTGGCCTTCCATCAGCGTGAGCAGGGCGACCAGATTGCCGTTCACGCGCCCGGTCTTGCCGCGCACCAGTTCCGGCACATCCGGATTCTTCTTCTGCGGCATGATGGAAGAGCCGGTACAGAAGCGATCCGCGATGTCGATGAAGCCGAAACGCGGATTCATCCACAGGATCAGTTCTTCCGACAGGCGCGACAGGTGCGTCATGGTCAGCGCGGCGGCGGCCGTGAATTCGATGGCGAAGTCGCGGTCGGACACGGCATCCAGCGAGTTCTGACATACCGCTTCGAAGCCCAGCAGTTCGGCCACCAGCTCGCGCTTGATCGGATAACTGGTTCCGGCCAGCGCGGCCGCGCCCAGCGGCAGGCGGTTGACGCGGCGGCGCGCATCGCAGAAACGTTCCACGTCGCGCTGGCACATCTCGAAATACGCCATCAGGTGATGCGCAAAGCTCACCGGTTGCGCGACCTGCAGATGGGTGAACCCCGGCATGATGGTGTGCGTGTGGTGTTGCGCCAGATCCAGCAAGGAGGTCTGCAGACCTTTAAGCAGCAAAGTGATGTCGTCGATGGCGCTGCGCAGATACAGGCGGATGTCGGTCGCCACCTGGTCATTGCGCGAACGCCCGGTGTGCAGGCGTTTGCCCGCATCGCCGACCAGCGTGGTGAGCCGCTTTTCGATATTCAGGTGCACGTCTTCCAGGTCGAGCTGCCAGACGAAATCGCCGCTGACAACCTCGCTTTCGATTTGCCCCAGTCCGCGCTGGATATCCTTCAGGTCCTGCGCGGAGATGATGCCGCAGCTGGCAAGCATCTGCGCATGTGCCAGCGAGCCCTGGATGTCGAACAATGCGAGGCGCTTGTCGAAATCCACCGAAGCGGTATAGCGCTTCACCAGTTCCGCCACGGGTTCATTGAAGCGTCCCGACCATGTCTGATTGTCTTGCATCGTTGCCATGTCTTGTCCAGAATGAGCGGCAATTGAAAGGTCAAAATGCCGGAGACGCGCAGTATAAATCAAAACATTCCCCCCAAGCTGCTGCCCAACTTCGTAAACCTGGGTACGGTCTTGCGCATCGTGCTGCTGGCAAACGGCATCGCGCTGCTCGGTCTGGTGTCGCAGGCCACTTCCCCCTCCAACCTGCTGAGCAACCTGTTGCAGGGTTCTGCACTGCTGCAACCCGTGCTGCTGACCAGCCTGCTGCTGCTGTATGGACTGAATCCGGTGCTAGGCAGGATAGCCTACTGGCAGGGCATGCTGGCCGTATCGGCGGTCGTGGCGGCAGTGACCTTATCGATCGACTTGCTGGGCGGCGATCTGTTTTCCGGCGCCGGATTCGGCGCGTTTCGTTATGTGCGCCACGCGTTGATCGCCATCGCCTTCGCATTGACGTTGCTCTATTACTTCAGATTGCGGGCAGAAGCGCTCTCTCCGGCGCGCCATGAAGCGCGGCTGCAGGCGCTGCAGGCGCGCATCCGGCCGCATTTCCTGTTCAACACCATCAACGCCGTGTTGAGCATCATGCGCACCGATCCCAAGCGCGCCGAGATCGCGCTGGAAGATATGGCGGACCTGTTTCGTATGGCGATGACAGACCAGAACGAACTGGTCGCATTGAGCAAGGAAGTGGAGCTTGCGCGGCAATACCTGGCTATTGAAGAATTGCGTCTGGGCGAACGCCTCCAGGTGCGCTGGGATATGCAGGACATGCCGGCGGACGCGCTCATTCCGCCGCTCATCCTGCAACCGCTGCTGGAAAATGCCGTCTACCACGGCATCGAGCCTTTGCCGGAAGGAGGCGTCATCGACGTCAGGCTGTATCGAAACAACGACGGATTGAACATGGAAGTCAGCAACCCTGCGATAAGGCAGGCAACGACGCGAACCGCAGGCAACAAGATGGCGCTCTCCAACATCCGCGAACGCCTGGACCTGCTGTTCGATGTCGAAGCGAAATACCAGGTCGAGACCGGTGCGGACCGTTATATTGTCCATATACTTATCCCTTACGTGACAATCAAGGCGCAATCTGAAATATGATTAATCGTATGCGCCATGATCGTTCCCTCACCCCCGTGCCCCCTCTCCCGCGGGGAGAGGGGTACAGGGAGACGCTACGCGAAATATCCATTTCTCTGGGGCAGACAGCATGACCGACACGATCACCTTGCCGCTCACTGTTTTCATCGTGGATGACGAAACCCCCGCGCGCAACCGGCTCAAGGAGAAACTTGCCGACTGTGCCGCCCAGTTCCCGCTGCAACTCGTGGGCGAAGCTGCGAACGGACAAGAAGCCCTGGACAAGCTCGCGGAGGAACCTGCCGAGGTCGTGCTCGTGGACATCCGCATGCCGCAAATGGACGGGATCGAACTGGCAGGCCACCTGAACAAGCTCGAACATCCCCCGCTGATCATATTTACGACGGCCTATGATGCCTATGCCATCCAGGCCTTCGAACAGCGGGCCATCGATTACCTGCTGAAGCCGATCCGCCTTGGACGCCTGTTCGACGCGCTTTCCCGGGCACGCGACATGGTTCCGATACGCACCGAAGTGCTGAGGGAACTCACGCCGGAGGCTCGCAGCAACCTGTCCGCACACGAGCGCGGCAAAGTGCTGCTGATACCCATCGACCAGGTGCTCTACCTGCGGGCGGAACTGAAATACGTTACAGTGCGAACTGCCGAGCGTGAATACCTCATCGAAGAATCGCTTACGGCGCTCGAAAAAGAATATGCCACGCGCTTCGTGCGCATCCATCGCAACTGCCTTGTGGCAAGAGACGCTATCATCGGGTTTGAAAAAGGCGGCGACGAGGGGGAAAGTGGCTGGCTGATGAGAGTAAAGGGGCTGGAAGAGAAATTGCCGATCAGCCGTCGACAAATGGGAATTGTGAAGGAATACGGGAAATAAACTATGCGTGTACTTATTATCGAAGACAACCGGGACCTTGCTTCCAACATGTTCGACTTCCTGGAAGCGAAAGGCCATGTGGTGGACGCGGCCGGGGACGGAATCACCGGCATGCACCTGGCGCTGGTCAACGAATACGATGTGATCGTGCTCGACCTGATGTTGCCGGGCATGGATGGCATCACGCTTTGCCGAAAATTGCGCGAAGAAGGCGGCAAGGACACACCGGTGCTGATGATCACGGCGCGCGATTCGCTGGAAGACAAGATAGCCGGCCTGGAAGCCGGCGCGGACGATTATCTGGTCAAGCCGGCCGAGTTGCGCGAAGTGGAACTGAGATTGCGCGTCCTGTTCAGGCGCGGCGGAGATCACACCCAGAAGCAGAAAAAATTGACGGTGGAGGATCTCACGCTTGATCCATTTACGTGCTCCGTGCGGCGCGGCACCAAGGCGATCGACCTGCCGCCGATTCCCTACCGCATACTCGAGATACTGATGTCGCGCTCTCCCCAGGTGGTCAATCGCGAAGACATCGAGCATGTCGTATGGGGCGAAGGGCGTCCCGACAGCGATTCGCTGCGGGCGCATGTGCACTTGCTCAGGGAGCTGATAGACAAGCCCTTCGAGCGGAAGCTGTTGCGGACGATGCGCGGTTTCGGTTACCAGCTGGTCAGCCCGGATGTTCCAGACCAATAGCCTGCGCTTCCGGGTCGCATTCTTCTATGCGATCTTCGGCGCGGGCCTCAGCATCCTGCTTGCAGCAGGCGCCTACCTGACCGTCGAGCACATTGGGCACCAGCTCATGGATGAGGCATTGCTGGAAGAGCTGAACAAGCACGCCAGCGAATCGATATTCGTCGAGCCGAATACCGTATCCATCAAAGGCTACATGCTCTCGGAGACCAAGCGCAGCCAGAATATTCCCTACGAGGTCGAATCGCTGGCGCCGGGCAAATACAACATGACCGTCGGCAATATCGACTACCGGGTCCTGGTCGTCGACAAATACGGCGCGCGTTATTTCATGATGTTCGACACTCAGCTCCAGCATTTCCATGAAGCGGTGTATTTCCGTTATGTGGAGACCTTTGCCCTGTTCATGATCTTCAGCTCGGCGGCCGGGGGTTACTGGCTGGCGAGCCGCGTCACCTCGTCGGTCACCCGACTGGCCAGGCAGGTCGGGCAGGCCGAGCCGGGCGATACCGACCTGTCTCTGTCCTGGATCAAAGAGACCAGCAACGACGAAGTGGGGGAACTGGCGCGGGCTTTCGACCGTTATCTCCGCCGGCTGCGGGAATTCATCGAGCGGGAAAATTTCTTTACCGCGGATGTGAGCCATGAATTGCGCACGCCACTCGCGATCATGCTGAGCGCAGTCGAAGTGCTGGAACAGGATATGTCTCTCTCCCCCAAGCAGAAAGAGCGCATCACGCGCATCCATCGTGCCACCCAGGACATGATAGACCTGACCTCCGCCTTGCTGCTGATGGCGCGCGAACATCTCGATGTCGCCGACGAACAGCCTTGCGATGTGTCCGACGTGGCGCAGGCCTGTGTCGAGAAACACCGGCACCTGATCGGCGACCGGCCGATACGCCTCGAAGTTGAAACGATAGCGAGAACCATTGTGATGGTCGAACGTCCGCTACTGGAGATCGTGATCGGCAACCTGATTCGCAACGGTCTGTTCCACACCAAGTCGGGCTCCGTCCTGCTCAAGGTCGAGGCCGGAAGACTCACGGTGCAGGACACCGGGATCGGAATGCGGCCCGAAGAGCTGGAGCGTGCCCTGGAGCGCTATTACAAGGGGCCGTCGAGTGCCGGCGCCGGCGTCGGGTTATCTCTGGTGAAACGGATATGCGACCGTTACGGCTGGCAAATATCCCTCGACAGCAAAGAAGGCGAGGGCACTTCGGCGGTGATCGAGTTCTCTGCCAGCTAATATCGACGGGCAGTCTCGGCATTCGGCCACAAAAATCAAGTTGTGTTGCAATAAACGCAAATTAACGTTTTTTTAACGTTTCATTGACAACCGTTTTACTATCCCATTGCTAGTATCTTCCGCAACTTGTGCATGCAGCAGGGGAGTCACCTTGCACAAGATGTTTCCGTTTCACCAATTGGGTTTGGGAGGTTTTGTTCCCGAACGGGTTAATTTTCTGGAGGAGAATTGCAATGAAGAAAATCGTACTGTCTCTGGCAGGCGTTATGGCAGCAGTCGCATTTGCACCCGAAGCATCCGCTTTGCCCGTGTTTGCGCGTCAAACCGGCATGGCTTGTTCCGCATGTCACTTCCAGCACTTTCCGTTGCTGAACAGCTTCGGTCGCGCATTCAAGGCCGCCGGCTTCACCATGGTGGGCGCACAGGGCAAGATCGAAGGCGATCGCCTGTCCATCCCCGATACGCTGAACATGGCTTTCCTGGGCAGCATGGGCTACGTCAAGAGCAACCAGACAGCCGATAACACGGGTGTCACAAAGAACCCGGGTAACGGCGGCGTCTACCTGCCCGGTATCGCCGGTGAGGCATCCCTGTTCGTCGGTGGCCGCGTGAGCGACTTTGCCGGTTTCCTGTCCGAGATCACCTTGTCTGGCGCAGCAGCAATCGATTCCGGCAAGCTGGCCATCCTGCCTGAAATCGGCAGCAGCGGTATCCATGCTGGTGTCATTCCGTTCGCCACGAACGGCCAGGGCGCTTCCTACGGCTTTGAATACCTGAATACCGGTGCGAACGCTGTCCACTCGATCACCAACACCGTTGGCAATGCACTGGGCGGCACCGGCGACGAGTTCGTCAATGCAGTCTCCGCGCAACAATACATCCATACCGCAACCGCGGCTGATGGTCTTGCCGCTGTGGTGAACAGCGACATGGGCTTCGTCAACATCACCAAGTACAACCAGAGCGGCATGGCTACCGGACAGCAAGCCAGCCTGGGTTCCACCTATGCGCGCGTAGTCGGCTTGTTCGATCTGGCAGGCTGGGATTCCGCTTTGGGTTTCCAGAGCTGGAGCGGTTCCTCGTTGAACGATGGTGGCGTTGGTACAGCAGTAATGATGCAATCCAAGGCATGGGCGATCGATGGCCAGATGCAGGGCACGCTGGGTGATATGCCCACCGGCTTCTACTTCAGCTATGCAAACGCTCCTGCTGAAATCGGCAATGTGGTGGCAAATAACTTCAACAACACATTGAACGGCGGAGGTCAGTTGACTCGCAGTTCGTTGAACATCGATGCGGAAATCGGCGTCATTCCGGAAGTCCTTACATTGGGTGCAGCGATCCGCCGCGCCAAGAGCGGTACTGACGTAGGCTTCGCTACCACCGGTGTAAATAATGGCAATAACGCATCGGACAATGCTTTCTTCCTGACAGCAACCTACAAGTTCGCACAGAACATGCTGGGTCGTTTGTCGTATGTGAAACAGAGCGGCGATTACTGGACTTTGGTAAACCAGGGTGCTGGTACCAATGCGGCTGCAACTGGCGATACGACTTACGCTGCCAACCTGTACTTCCTGTTCTAATTGGCTAGCTCATCCGCCGCAGGCGCAAGTCTGCAGCGGATGATGCGATCCGGTTAAAGCAAGGCAGAAGGAATTGGAGTTCCAATAAAAATCCAATAACTACCAAGCCAGGTGGGTGAGTTGATGGCGGTTCGCGATCTTCTGTGAAAGGGGAGAGCAGGCAGGTCGCACCAGAGAGGGCCGGTGTCGACACATCACACAAGGGCAAGTAGTGGAACCCAGATTGGGGAGACTTCGGTCTCCCTATTTTTTTGTGGTCAGAAATTCAAAAGCCCGCCCGGCTTCAGTTGTGACAGAGGGACCGTACCCACTTAATGGTAAGGGTGAATTAGTGCGTCAAGTGACGTTTTGGGTTGAAATGAATTCAAAGACAAGCCGCTTTTTGCCACCGATCTGGAGTTATGTGGATAATCATTTTATAAATATGGTTAACGTTTGCATAACGAATAAGTAACCATTTCTTTATTTTAAGTGTCTCAAAAATACATATTTATCTTTTTATTTACCATTTCTTGACAATAATTTGACATTGAGATTGCTAGCATCTCGGTCCTGACTTGCGCCTTAACTTGAATTTAACGGCGCAAGGGGAGTTGGATGGCTGGTGTTGAATCTCATTAATAATTAATAAATAGGAGAAACGTAATGAAAAAGATCGTACTGTCTCTGGCAGGCGTTATGGCAGCAGTCGCATTTGCACCCGAAGCATCCGCTTTGCCCGTGTTTGCGCGTCAAACCGGCATGGCTTGTTCCGCTTGTCACTTCCAGCACTTTCCGTTGCTGAACAGCTTCGGTCGCGCATTCAAGGCCGCCGGCTTCACCATGGTGGGCGCACAGGGCAAGATCGAAGGCGATCGCCTGTCCATTCCTGACACGCTGAACATCAATTTCCTGGCCAGCATGGGCTACGTCAAGAGCAACCAGACAGCCGACAATACCGGCGTCTCAAAAAATCCGGGTAATGGAGGTTTCTACCTGCCCGGTATCGCCGGCGAGGCATCCCTGTTTGTCGGTGGCCGCGTGAGCGACTTTGCCGGCTTCCTGTCCGAGATCACCCTGTCAGCCCCGGCGGCAATCGATTCCGGCAAGCTGGCCATCCTGCCAGAGATCGGCAGCAGCGGTATCCATGCAGGCGCCATCCCGTTCGCCACGAACGGCCAGGGCGCTTCCTACGGCTTTGAATACCTGAATACCGGTGCGAACGCTGTCCACTCGATCACCAACACCGTTGGCAATGCACTGGGCGGCACCGGCGACGAGTTCATCAATGCAGTATCCGCGCAACAATACATCCATACCGCAACGGCGGCTGATGGTGTTGCCGCCGTGGTGAACAGCGACATGGGCTTCGTCAACATCACCAAGTACAACCAGACCGGCATGGCCACCGGGCAACAGGGCAGCCTGGGTTCCACCTATGCTCGCGTAGCCGGCTTGTTCGATCTGGCAGGCTGGGATTCCGCTTTGGGTTTCCAGAGCTGGAGCGGTTCATCGTTGAACGATGCCGGTGCCGGTCTGGCAACGATGTATCAATCCAAGGCATGGGCGATTGATGGCCAGATGCAGGGCACGTTGGGTGAAATGCCCACCGGCTTCTATTTCAGCTATGCAAACGCTCCTGTCAGCAACACTGCGGCTCCAAATAACTTTAACAACACAGCCAACGGAGGCGGTTATCTGACTCGCAGCTCGTTCAACGTTGATGCGGAAATCGGCGTCATTCCGGAAGTCATGACACTGGGTGCAGCGATCCGCCGCGCCAAGAGCGGTACTGACGTAGGCGCTGTTACCACCGGTGTGGCGAATGGCAATAACGCCTCGGACAATGCATTCTTCCTGACCGCAACCTACAAGATTGCACAGAACATGCTGGGTCGTTTGTCGTATGTGAAACAGAGCGGCGATTACTGGACTTTGGTAAACCAGGGTGCTGGTACCAATGCAGCAGCAAGCGGAGATACAACTTACGCTGCCAACCTGTACGTCCTGTTCTGATTGGCTAGTTCATCCGCTGCGGGCGCAAGTTCTCAGCGGGTGATACAAGCCGGTTAAAGCAAGGCAGAATGAATTGGTGTTCCAGCAATAATCAAAAAACAAGTGTTGGAACGCCAGATTGGGGAGACTTCGGTCTCCCCATTTTTTTTCACGTCCTGAAAAATACTGATTGCAGCCGGATCGATCACGTCGTTCCGTGATCGCCATGCGGTATGGGAATCAGCCGCTGTTGCGAAGACCGGTCGCGATGCCGTTGATGGTCAGATGGATCGCGCGCTTCACCTTTTCGTCCTTGTCGCCCGCGCGATGCCGCTGCAGCAGGGCCACCTGCAAGTGGTTGAGCGGGTCGATGTATGGAGTGCGCGTCAGCAGGCTGCGCGCGAAGGCGTGGTTGTCCTGGAGCAACGTGGTGTTGCCGGTCACGGCGAACAGCATCTCGATGGTGGTCTCCCATTCGCTGTTGATCGCACCGTAGATGCGGTCGCGCAGCTCGACATCCTGCACCAGTTCGGCATAGCGCCAGGCGATGCCCATGTCGCTCTTGGATAGCACCATGTCCATGTTCGACATCATCCCGCGGAAGAATGCCCAGTTTTTGTACATCGCCTGCAGCTGCTTGAGTCCGGCATCGCCTTCGCGTTCGATGAACTGCTTCACCGCACTGCCGAAACCGAACCAGCCCGGCAGCATCATGCGGCTCAGGCCCCAGCTGAACACCCAGGGAATCGCACGGAGGTCCTCGATGCGGTCGGAGGCCTTGCGCGAGGAAGGACGGCTGCCGATGTTGAGTTCGGCGATCTCGCGGATGGGCGTTGCGGTAAAGAAGAACTCAGTGAAGCCGGGTGTCTCGTACACCAGTTTGCGATAGGCAACGAAAGCATCGCGGCTCAGCGCCTCCATGATGCGGTGGTATTCCGGCATCGTGCTGTCCGCACCGTGGTGATGCAGCAGCGTGGCTTCGATGGTCGCCGCAACCAGCGTCTCCAGGTTGCGCCGGCCGATCTCCGGGTTGGAATATTTGCTGGCGATCACCTCGCCCTGTTCGGTGATGCGGATCTGCCCGTTCACGCTGCCCGGCGGCTGGGCCAGGATGGCGTCGTAGCTGGGGCCGCCCCCGCGACCCACGGTGCCGCCGCGGCCGTGGAACAGGCGCAGCTCGACATCGTGCTTTTCGAAGATCTTCACCAGCTCGACTTCGGCCTTGTACAGTTCCCAGTTGGCGGTGAGGTATCCGCCGTCCTTGTTGCTGTCCGAGTAGCCCAGCATCACCTCCTGCGTATTGCCGCGGCTGGCCAGCAGCTTGCGGGACCACGGGATGGAGAACAGGTCGTCCATGATGGCGGCACCGCCGCGCAGGTCCTCGATGGTTTCGAACAGCGGGATGATGTTGACGTGCAGCGTGCCGCTGCCTTCCAGCAAGCCGACCTGCTGAAGCATCAGCGCGACCTCCAGCATGTCGCTCACCGCGTCGGCCTTGGAGATGATGTGGTTGGGCAGCGCGCCTTGGCCGTAGCGACGGTGGATGTCTGCCGCAGCCTGCATGATGCGCAGTTCGCTCTGGGGAACGGCTGAATAGCGCTCGATGTCGGCCAGCAGAATCTTGTTGGCTTGCAGCGCTTCCAGCAGGACCTGACGCTTCGCCATTTCGTCGAGATCGGCGTAGTTCGCCTTGCCGGAGCTGTGGGAGAACAGCTCGCCCACGGTTTGTTCCAGGATGGCGCTATGCTGGCGCATGTCCAGCGGAGCGAGGTAGAAGCCGAATAATTCGGCGGCCCGGCGCAGGTTGGCAAGCCGGCCGCGCGCGAGATAGACCGCGCCATGCTTGAACAGCGAATCGATCATCACGTCGAGATCGGCGATGAATTCCTGCGAGGTGGCATAAGGCTGGGCGTGCGGATCGACCGGGCGCAAACGCGACAGCTCGTGGCCAAGGTGCCTGGCGGTGGCGGACAGGCGGGAATAGATCAGGATCAGCGCACGCCGGTAAGGTTCGTCGGCGCGCGCCGGGGACTTGTCCGGCGAGGCATCCGAGAGCTTGCGCAGTTCGGGGGTGACTTCGACCAGGCGGTCGGTCAGGCTCAGGCGGGTGCCGAGCAGGTGGGTCTCCTTCAGGTAATACTCGCACGCCAGTGCGGAATGTTCCTGAACCGCGTCCGCCATCACGTCATGCGTGACGAACGGGTTGCCGTCGCGATCGCCGCCGATCCAGCTGCCGACGCGCAGCAGCGGCGGCACCTTGATGTCCTGGTCGAAGCGCGATTCCAGCTGTTTCTCCAGATTCGCATAGAGCTTGGGGATCTCGGACAGGAAGGTGTAGCGGTAGTACTCAAGACCGTTGCGGATCTCGTCGCGTACGTTCAGCTTGGCGGTGCGCAGCATGCGCGTCTGCCACAGGATCAGCACGAAGCGATGCAGGGCTTCCTCGTTTTCGGCGAGGTCGTCGGGTGTCATGTCCACGCGGTCGCGGCTAGACAGCAGACTGGAGATGATGAGCTGGCAATCCAGGATGCTCTTGCGCTGAACCTCGGTGGGGTGGGCGGTAAGCACCGGCGAAACCAGCGCATTATCCAGAAAGGCCTGCAGTGTCTTCTTGTCGATCCTCTTTTCCTGAAGGCGATCAAGCGCCAATTGCAGCGTGCCGTCCTTGGGCGGGCTGCCCGCCTTCAAGTGGGCCCGGTGGCGGCGATTGTGATGAAGGTCTTCGGCGATATTCGAAAGCTGCGAAAAATAACTGAACGCGCGCACCACGGCCAACGTATCGCTGGGCGAAAGCGCATCCAGCATCTGCTCCAGCGTTTCGCCGTCGCGCTCGTCTTGCGTCTTGCGGAAGCGCACCGCGGCGCGTCGCACGTTCTCGACCAGCTGGAAAGTCTCCTCGCCCTCCTGTTCGCGCAGGGTGTCGCCCAAGATGCGGCCCAATAAACGCACGTCGTCGCGCAATGGCAGGTCTTTGCTGGAGATGTCGGCTGGAGCTGAGATCAGGTTCATTTTTTCAGGGGTGTGTCGTCGGCGCAAAAGGACGGCGCACCTGTTAGAATGCGCCGCTCGATAACCGCATAATATTAGCCACAAATTTTAGGAAACCCACGATGAATCAGGCCCCACTAATTCCTCCAACCCGTCTGGTGATCGCTTCGCGCGAAAGCGCGTTGGCCATGTGGCAAGCGGAACATATACGCGACAGGCTGCGTGCATTATACCCGCAAACTTCCGTCAGTATCCTGGGCATGACCACGCAGGGCGACCAGATACTGGACGTGACGCTGTCCAAGATCGGTGGCAAGGGGCTGTTTGTGAAGGAACTGGAGACCGCGCTCGAAAACGGCAGTGCGGACATCGCGGTGCACTCGCTGAAGGACGTGCCGATGAACTTGCCGGAAGGCTTTGCTCTGGCCTGTATCGGGGAACGCGAAGATCCGCGCGATGCGTTCGTTTCCAACAAATTCGACAACCTGGCTGCATTGCCCGCGGGTAGCGTGGTGGGAACCTCCAGCCTGCGCCGTGAGAGCCAGTTGCGCGCGCGTTTTCCCCATTTGAAGATCGAGCCGTTGCGTGGCAACGTGCAGACCCGGTTGCGCAAGCTGGATGAGGGCCAGTATGCCGCCATCATCCTTGCCGCCGCCGGCCTGAAACGACTGGGTCTGGGTGACCGCATCCGCGCCGTGATCTCAAGCGAGGACAGCCTGCCCGCCGTCGGGCAGGGGGCGCTGGGCATTGAGACGCAGGCCGATCGCGCCGACTTGGCAGCGGTGCTGGCGCCGTTACACCATGCCGATACTGCGGCCTGTGTGCTGGCGGAGCGCGCGATGAGTCGGGCACTGGCCGGCAGCTGCCAGGTGCCGCTGGGCGGTTTTGCCGAAGTGCAAAACGGCAAGTTGCGCATGCGCGGCTTTGTGGCGACCCCGGACGGGACGCGTTTGCTGCGCGCCGAGCATATCGGCGACATCGCGGAACCGGAGAACCTGGGCGACATCGTCGCCCGCGATTTGCTCGGGCAGGGCGCAGGCGAAATCCTCGCCGCACTGAATGGCTAACGGGCAAGCCCGACCCCCTCACCCTAACCCTATCCAGCAGGCGGGCGAGGGGGCGAACGAATCGCTACGCGAGCTCTACGATAACCTGCCGCTGGCAGGATTGAACGTCGTCGTCACGCGGCCGCGGGAACAAGCGGCCGAGCTGGCGCGGCGATTGGAACAACTTGGCGCCAATCCGCTGCTGTTCCCGCTGCTGGAGATAGAAGCGGTACCCGACGAACAACGGCTGCACGAACAGCTCTCCCGCCTCAAGCAGGCCGATATCGCCATCTTCATCAGCCCGAACGCCGTGCGCTACGGCATGACAGCTATTAACTCCCTCTCCCAACGGGGGATAACCAGCGACTCGGCTGACGTTGTCTGGCAGCCTAGTCGAATGGCTAGTAGTTCCACCAAGGTTGGGGAGAGGGAGGCATTACCCGCATCTTTGCAGATCGCCGCAGTCGGCCAAGCCAGTGCGAAGGCGTTGCGCGAATTGGGCGTGGCCCGCGTCATTGCCCCGACAGAGCGCTTTGACAGCGAATCCCTGCTGGCTTTGGCGGAACTGCAGGGCGTCGCCGGAAAGCGTGTGATGATCTTTCGCGGCGACGGCGGACGGGAGTTGCTGGGTGACACGCTCAAGGCACGCGGGGCCTTGGTGGAATATGTCACCTGCTATCTCCGCCGCAAACCGGACATGGATGCCGGCGAGATGATCGCGGCGGCGCCGTCTGCGATCACTGTCACCAGCAGCGAGGCGCTGGGCCACCTCTGGGACATGCTCGCAAAGGCTGACAGGACAGGGATTGCGGGCACGCCACTGTTCGTACCGCACGAGCGCATCGCAACCGCGGCAAGGCAGCAAGGTTGGCAGCATGTTGTTGTTACCGAAGCCGGGGATGACGGACTGTTGTCGGGTTTGATAGCATGGGCAAACACAGAACGGAAATGACGCGATGAACGATCCACAGCAAACCGCCTCCGCCGGCAAATCCGGCACCACACCGGACACCGCAATCTCTGCCGGTGTGGAGCATGCCCCTCACCGCAATCGGACCGGGAATCTCCTGGCGCGCGTGACGCTGACGCAGCTCACCCTGGCCGTGCTGGTGGTGATCTTTGTCTGGCAGTGGCTGGACGCGCATTCCCAGCTCAACCAGACACAGCAGGAAGTTGCCAAACGTCTGTCCGAAGTGGAAGCGGCGAACAAGGCCAATCAGATGCTGGTGGCGCAGAACCAGGAGCTGGTGCGCGAACTCGGCGGCAAGCTCAGCCTGCTGGAAAGCAAATATGCGGAAACCCAGAACCAGCGCGTCGCACTCGAATCCCTGTACCGGGAAATGTCGAGCAGCCGCGAACAGACCGCGCTGGCGGAAGTCGAGCAGATGCTCCTGATCGCGGGGCAACAGCTGCAGTTGTCCGCCAACGTGAAGGCGGCGTTGATTGCCATGCAGCAGGCTGAGAGCCGACTGCAGCGGCCCGCGTTCGCCGCGCTGAAAAAGCGCATCGGGCAGGATATCGAAAAGCTCCGGGCTTTACCCAACGTCGACGTCGCTGCAATCAATTCTCGCCTGGACAGCGTGATCGGCGCGGTGGACAGTCTGCCGCTGACCCAGGATACCCATATCCAACCCCTGAAGCCGGTTGCCGAGAACGATCAGGCGATGGGGATGTGGGAGCGATTCTGGAACGAAGTGTGGCACGAGGTCAGGAGCCTGGTGCGCATAGAGAACACAGAGCGGCAGGAAATGCCGCTGCTGTCGCCGACACAGACATTCTTCCTCCGCGAAAATCTGAAACTGCGTTTGTTCTCGGCCCGTATGGCCCTGCTGACGCGCGACCAGGTGAGTTTCCGCCGCGAAATGAAGACCTCGCAGGAATGGCTCAAACGCTATTTCGATGTCAAATCGGGGGATAGCGCCCAGGCACTCGCTACCTTGCAGAAACTTGCCGCGTCCAGCATCGTCATCGACCTGCCGGACATCAGCGGCAGTCTGGAAGCGGTACGCAACTATCGCGTCTCGCACGAAGGGAGTGGGCGATGAAAGGATTGCTATGGTTGCTCGGACTGTTTGCCGCTGCGGTTGCGGTGACACTGGCCGCACGCAATCCCGGTTACGTGCAACTGGTCTATCCGCCCTACAGGATCGAGATTTCGCTGACGCTTTTCGTGCTCGCTTTGCTCGCGGTCTTTGTGCTTGGATACCTGCTGGTGCGCCTGACGGCGGCGGCAGTGCAGTTTCCGGTACAGGTGCGCGCTTTCAGGGAAGAGCGTCTTGCCAGCAAGGGCCGCGCGGCAATGATGGAGTCGCTCAAGGCATATTTCGAGGGACGTTTTGCGGCAGCGGAAAAGGCCGCAGTGCGGGCAATGGAGTTGGGCGAGAAATCGGGGCTCAATTCCATCGTCGCTGCCCGTGCCGCGCATGAATTGCGCGAATTCGACAGGCGCGATGCCTATCTCGCCAGCGGCGAAGGCAAGACCGTGGGCGAATCGACAATGCGCCTGATCGCGAAGACCGAGTTCATGCTCGACCAGAAGAAGCCCCAGTCGGCGCTCAATTCCCTGAAGGAACTGAATGATACGGGCATGCACAAGCATATCGGTGCGCTCAGTCTGGAGCTGAAAGCGCAGCAACAGGCGCACAACTGGGATGCGGTGCTGGAGGTGATGGCCCAACTGGAAAAGCGCAACGCGATCGACAAGGTCGTCGCCACGCAATTGCGGCAACAAGCCTGGCTGGAGAAACTGCGCAGTCAGGGAACCGACATCGCGACCCTGCGTACATTATGGAAATCCGTTCCGGCCGAATTCAGGCAGCGCGCCAAGATCGCAGCCGCAGCCGCTGAAGCGTTCAACAGGCTGGGAGATTGCAAGAGCGCGCAGCAGTTGCTGACGGACAGCCTGAATGAGCAATGGGACAGCGAACTGGTCGCACTGTTCGGGGAATGCCGCAACGACAACAACATTGCGCAGATCGAACAGGCTGAGCGTTGGCTGAAACAGCATACCGACGATGCGGGGCTGCTGCTCGCCCTCGGCAAGCTCTGCATGCACCAGCAACTGTGGGGAAAAGCGCAGAGCTATCTGGATGCAAGCCTCAGCCTTGAACCCAGCCGCGCTGCCTATTCGGCTCTCGGTCAACTCGCCGAAAAGCTGGGCAAGCATGAAGAGGCAATCGCCTATTTTCAAAAAGCGGCATAGCTGTAAATAACCCACACTCTCCTGAGGTGATTGCTCCCGGTCAAAGATATAGAGGCGGTTCTATATCTTTTGGCATATATTCCTTCCCATAAGGCGCTGCTAGACTTCCTGCATGAAAGCAGGAGTGAATAATTGCGGTTTCGACGCATGACTCGCGCGTCGAGGTGGGTAACGGGAGACCGGGATGGAACGCGTTAAGCACAGGGTATGGCCGGGCATGGTGGCTGCGGCGATGTCCATGTTTTCGGCGTGCGCGGTTCTGACTCCGGCACCGGAGTCGTCGGTAGAACAGCGCAATGCTGAACTGGCGGAACAGAAGCCGCGCGTTCCCGATGAATATCTTGTCACGCTGGCCCCCGATGTGGACGAGGCCGTCATCCTCGATTACTACCAACGTTTCGGCATCAAGTACCTGCACCTGCTGGGAGGCGAGACATATTTGCTGATCCTGTCCAACGATCCCGGCCCGCGTGCGATGGATGTGCTGATCGAAAATGAGGCCCGCATCAGGCTGGTTCAGCCCAATCTGGTACATTGGGATTACCGATGACGTTGAGGCCGACGGATGCGGTCGCGTGGGAAAAATTGTCGCGTAGTTTGAACGTACCCGATCAGGTCTTCGGCACGAAAGTGAACGCATCCGAGTAGAACGCGTCGTCAGGCAGGCCGCGCTGCGATGTGAACTCACGATGTGCCGTTTCCACTACCACCGGCGCGCCGCACGCATATACCGCAAAGCCTGACAGATCCTTGAAGTCGTCCAGCACTGCCTGGTGCACGAAACCCATGCGGCCGTCCCACTTTTCGTCGGAAACGACAGGCGTGAACTTGATGCCTTGCGCCTCCCATTCGTGCGCCTTGTCCAGCATGTAGAAATCGGACTGCTTGCGCACCCCCCAATAGAAGTGCATCTCGCGCTTGAATCCGATATGCAGCGCGTGTTCAATGATCGATTTCACGGGAGCGAAGCCGGTGCCGCTGGCAACAAAGATGATGGGCCTGGGCGAGTCCTCATGCAGAAAGAAGTTTCCAAGCGGGCCTTTGATGCGCAGGATGTCGCGCACTTTCATGGTGTTGAAAACGTGGTGCGTGAATTCGCCGCCAGCGATGTTGCGTACATGCAACTCCAGCAGCTCGTCCGCATGCGGCGCATTCGCCAGCGAGAAACTGCGCGGCTTGCCTTCCTTCTGCAGGATGTCGATGTATTGGCCTGAAAGGAACTGCAGGCGCTCGTTAGTGGGCAGCTTCAGGTACAGCGCCATCACATCGTCGGCCAGCTTTTCCATCCTTTCGACGCGGCAGGGCAGCGTCTTTACCACGATTTCCTGCGAGGTCGTCACTTCGTGGCTTTCGACCACCAGATCGGAAAGCGGCTTGGCGCAGCAGAACAGCGCGAACCCAGCGCTCTTGTCTTCCTCGCTCAGCACAAAGGCCTGTGCTTTGCCGTAATCCACCGACCCCTGAAGGATCTTGCCTTTGCACACGCCACATGCGCCGTTGCGGCAGCTATACGGTAGTGTATAACCATGTTCCAGAGCAGCCTCCAATATGGTCTCATCCTTGCCGACGGGAAAAGAGTGGTTGCTTGGCAGAATGGTGGTCTTGAAACTCATGGGACGGTCCGGTTGAATAAAGGCCGCGATTTTAACGCATAATTAGCGCATGGAACGAATGCTCATCATCGGTTGCGGCGACGTCGCACGACGCACTATCCGGCTTCTCGGCAAGAACTATCGCATCTACGCGCTGATACGAAACGGCATGCAACGCGATGGGCTGCGCACCGAAGGCGTCTTCCCGATCATGGGCGATCTGGATAATCGCCAGAGCCTCTCCAGAATAACTGGGCTGGCGGACATCGTGCTGCACCTTGCACCGCCTCCCAACTCGGGTTCGACGGATGTTCGCACGCGTCATCTGCTCGCGGCATTGGCGAAAGGCAGGCGACCCCGGCAGCTCATCTACATCAGCACCAGCGGGGTCTATGGCGATTGCGGAGGCGCATGGGTGGGGGAAACGCATATTGTGAATCCGCAATCGGCACGCGCACAACGCCGGGTGGATGCGGAATTGCAGATACGCCATTGGGCAAGAGTGAATGGCGTGAGGGCCAGCGTCCTGCGAGTCCCCGGTATCTACGCGGAGGATCGCCTGCCGCTGGAGCGGTTGCGGGCCGGCATGCCCGCCATCGCGGCGGACGAAGACAGCTACACCAATCACATCCATGCAGACGATCTCGCGCGCATCATCGTCGCTGCCTTGCATCGCGGCCGGTCGAATCGCGTGTATCACGCCAGCGACGACGGTGCGATGAAGATGGGGGACTACTTCGATGTCGTTGCCGACGCATATCATTTGCCGCGCCCTCAACGCATCAGCCGCGCCGAAGCACCGCGCGCCATACCGGAATCGATGCTGTCATTCATGAACGAATCGCGGCGCCTGAAGAACTCGAGAATGAAACAGGAGTTGCAGGTAAGGCTCAATTACCCGACGGTGAGAAATGCCCTTGCGGATCGGGCCGGGGGCTCTACGGCATGAATGCCCCGCAGCGGACATGGACTCGATTAAACAGAACTTAATGTGGCTGGACCATCATTCCAACTATACTTTGTACGAGGAACAAGATATGAATGATTCCGCAACGCCATTGTCTCCCGACGAAATCAAGCGCATCCACGCGTACTGGCGCGCCTGCAACTACCTGGCTGCAGGCATGATCTACCTGCGCGACAACCCGCTGTTGCGGGAGCCGCTCAAGCTCGAACACACCAAGAGCCGTCTGCTCGGCCATTGGGGTTCCAGTCCGGGTCTGGCCTTTGCCTACATCCACATGAACCGCCTGATCAACAAATACGACCTGAATGCGATCTTCCTGGCGGGGCCCGGGCACGGTGCACCCGGTATCCTGGGGCCAGTGTATCTGGAAGGCAGGTACAGCGAGGTGTATCCGAACAAAAGCGAGAACGAAGAAGGCATGCGGCAGTTCTTCAAGGAGTTCTCGTTTCCCGGGGGCATCGGCAGCCATTGCACGCCGGAGACACCGGGTTCGATCCACGAAGGCGGCGAGCTCGGATACAGCGTGTCGCACGCCTTTGGTGCAGCTTATGACAATCCCGACTTGATCGTGACGGTGATGGTGGGTGACGGTGAATCCGAAACTGCAGCGCTGGCGACGTCATGGCATTCCAACAAGTTCCTGAACCCGATACGCGACGGCGCGGTGCTGCCCATTCTTCATCTCAACGGCTACAAGATCAACAACCCGACCGTCCTCGCGCGCATATCGCACGAGGAACTGGAGGATCTGTTCAAGGGCTATGGATGGGTACCGCATTTTGTCGAGGGCAGCGATCCGGAAACCATGCATCAGGCGATGGCCGCAACGATGGAGCAATGCGTGCTGGAGATACGCCGTATCCAGCAGGAAGCGCGCAACGGCGGAAAACCGCTGCGCCCGCGCTGGCCGATGATCGTGCTGCGCTCCCCCAAGGGATGGACCGGCCCGAAAGAGGTGGATGGAAAAAAAGTGGAGGGCTTCTGGCGCGCGCACCAAGTGCCGATAGGCGACCTGAAGACGCCGGAACATTTTGCGAAACTGAACGAATGGCTGGAAAGTTACAAAGTTTCCGAGTTGTTCGATGCCAACGGCACGCTGCTGCCCGAGTTGAAAGCGCTGGCACCGAAAGGCAATCGCCGCATGAGCGCCAATCACCATGCCAACGGCGGCCTGCTGCGCAAGGCATTGCTGATGCCGGACTGCAGGGCTTACGCGATCTCCGTGACCAAACCCGGCACCATGTTGGCCGAAAATACACGTCCGCTGGGCAAATTCCTGCGCGACATCATGCGCGACAACATGCACAACTTCCGCGTGTTCGGCCCGGACGAAAACACATCGAACAAGCTGGACGACATCTACGAGGTGAGCAAGAAGACCTGGCTCGCCGACACCTTGCCGGAAGACGCGGGCGGCGGCGAACTGTCGCCGGACGGGCGCGTGATGGAGATGCTGTCCGAGCACACGCTGGAAGGCTGGCTGGAAGGCTACCTGCTCACCGGACGCCACGGTTTCTTCTCCACTTACGAGGCGTTCGTGCACGTCATCGACTCGATGTTCAACCAGCACGCCAAGTGGCTGGACATGTCCAAGGCCGTGCCCTGGCGCGCCGCCGTGTCGTCGCTGAACCTGCTCATCACTTCCACCGTGTGGCGCCAGGATCACAACGGCTTCACCCACCAGGATCCCGGTTTTCTCGACGTGGTGGTGAACAAGAGCCCGAACGTGACGCGCATCTATCTGCCGCCCGATGTGAATTGCCTGTTGTCGGTCGCCGACCATTGTCTGCGAAGCACGAACTACATCAACGTGATCGTCTGCGACAAACAGAAGCATTTGCAGTTTCTCGACATGGACGCAGCCATCGAACATTGCACCAAGGGCATCGGCATCTGGGACTGGGCCAGCAACGACCAGGATGGCGAACCGGATGTGGTGATGGCGAGCGCGGGCGACGTGCCCACCAAGGAAGCGCTGGCGGCCGTGGTGATGCTGCGCGAGCATTTTCCGTCGCTCAGGATCCGCTTCATCAACGTGGTCGATCTGTACAAGCTCGTCCCTTCGAGCGAACACCCGCACGGCCTGAGCGACAGCGATTTCGACAGCCTGTTCACGCTGGACAAGCTGGTGATGTTCAACTTCCACGGCTACCCCTGGCTGATCCACCGCCTCGCCTACCGCCGTACCAACCACAAGAATTTCCACGTGCGCGGCTACAAGGAAAAAGGCAGCATCAACACGCCGCTGGAACTGGCGATCAGAAATCAGATCGACCGCTTCAGTCTGGTGATCGACGTCATTGATCGCCTGCCTGCGCTGCATGTGGCCGGAGCGCACGTGAAAGAAAAAATGCTGAACCGTCAGATCGAATGCCGAAACTACGCATATGAGAACGGCGTGGATCTGCCGGAAGCGGATGGATGGACGTGGCCGTATTAGGATTCGGGATACAGGATATGGGATACGGGGGTGCCGTGTGCACACTTGGTTCCGAGGCCTGAATCCCTAGTCCTGAACCGCCGTCCTGAATCCCGTATCCTGTATCCTGCTCATGAAAACCATCCTCACCATCAATAGCGGTTCCTCTTCGGTCAAAGCCAGCTTGTTCGATGCTGACGGCTCTCGCCGCGATTTCCGCTACGGGCATTTGCACGATCCTGCATCGGGTTTTGAGCAGTTGATGCGTGATCTTACCGGACACGCACCCGATATCGTCGGTCACCGATTCGTGCATGGAGGAGATATCACCGACGCGGCGCGCGTGGTGGATGAATCGGAACTGGAGCGGTTGAACGGTATCGTGCATCTGGCACCGCTGCACCTGCCGGGCAATCTGCTGGGGCTGGAGTTGTGCCGGAAGCGCTTTGCAGTGCCGCAAATCGCCTGTTTCGATACGGCCTTTCACGCCACCATGCCGGAGCTTTCCAAACGACTGGCCATTCCTGTTTCTTATGGCTTGCGCCGTTATGGGTTTCACGGCTTGAACTATGCGCATGTCGCGTCCCGGTTGCCTGAAATACTGGGGGAAAAGGCTTACGGCAACGTGATCGTCGCGCACCTGGGCAGCGGAGCCAGCCTCTGCCTGATGCGCGAATTGCGCTCGCAAGACACGACGATGGGGTTTACTCCGGCGGGAGGCATCACGATGGGAACGCGCAGCGGCGACCTTGACCCCGGCGTCATGGTGGAACTTGCGCGGCGGCACGACCCTGCCGAACTACTGGACATCGTGTTCCATAAGATGGGCTTGCTGGCCTTGTCCGACGGCGAAAGCGGCGAAATGAGCGATCTGCTCAAGAGCAAGCGTGAGGCCGCCCGCTTTGCCGTGGACTATTTCTGCCGGCAGGCCAGCGGAGCGATAGGCAGTCTTGCCGCCAAGGCGGGGGGGATCGATGCGCTGGTTTTTTCCGGGGGGATCGGGGAAAACGGATCAGGAATACGGGCCGGGATTTGCAGCACGCTGAAATTCATGGGGCTCGATCTCGACCCGGCTGCAAACCTGGCCAATGCGGCGCGAATCGAGAGTGCGGGCTCAAAACCGATCTGCATCGTGGCTGCAGACGAAGAACACATGATCCGGGAGCTTTGCCTGAATTGGTGGAAGCGCGACAGCTAGACTGCTGCAATGGAACTTCAATTGATTCGACGTTGATCCTTTTTGGATAACAGGCTGCCAGACAACTAACCAAATGAATATAAAAATATTTGCTGGAAACAGGACCGGCGGCAACAGGAAAAATGATGAACGGTATGATCGGAATCCGGGAGTGCAGTCATAGTATTGCCTTGGTAGTTGAGGGCAAATCGTAGTGTCTATCTTTAGCGATGACAAAAAGGAGATTCCAAATGACGTACAAAGACAGTGACAAGATCAAACAGGAAGATGTGACGTTCAGCATGGTTCTCGGTTGGCTTGCAGCGGCAGCCACGGCGATCGCGAGTGTGGCTGGCATAGTCAGTTTTTCCTGATTCGCACGCAGATCGAGACAAGAGGCGGTGAAAACCGCCTCTTGTCATTTGGACGGCGACTTTCAATTCCGGATGTGTATCCGCCCGTCAGAACAAATCAGGGTGCTCTCGGATTGCGATGTTGCGACGCAGTCAAAGCGGCCAGCTTCTCCGTCTGCCAGTTCTGCAACCGGCTCCACGAGAACCTCCATTCCCAGTTACCCCAGGGCGTTCCGGGAAAATTCATCCGATGCTCGCTGTCCAGGCCCATCACATCCTGCAGCGGAAAGATGACGGTATTTGCGGCGGAGCCCGAAAGCGCATTGATCATGTCCCAGTTTATTTCCTTGCCGTCACTGCCCAGATACAGCATGGCAAAATTCTTTTCGTGCTCCGTGGCCGAATTCCACCATCCCAGGGTGGTGTCATTGTCGTGCGTTCCGGTATAGGCAACGGTATTGGCAATATAGTGGTGGGGCAGGAAATAGTTGCTGTCGTTATCTCCGAATGCAAATTGCAGAATACGCATCCCGGGGAGATTGAACTTGTCACGCAACTCAATGACGTCCGGTGTGATCAAACCCAGGTCTTCGGCGATGATGGGAAGTTCACTAAAACTCTGCTGAAATGCCTCAAACAGCTTTTCTCCCGGCCCGGGCAACCATTCGCCTCCTATGGCGTTGGGCGCGCCGGCAGGAGTTGCCCAGTAACTTGCGAATCCGCGAAAATGATCGATGCGAACCAGATCGAATAATCGAAAGGCTTGGTCCAGCCTTTTTATCCACCAGGCGTAGCCGGTTCGCTCATGGACGTCCCAACGGTATAGCGGATTTCCCCACAACTGACCGGTCTCGCTGAAATAGTCGGGCGGGACGCCGGCGACGACGATGGGATTTCCGCTTGCGTCCAGCTCAAAAAGAGCCTGGTGTTCCCACACATCGGCGCTTTGATAGGAAACGAAAATGGGAACGTCGCCAACAATTTGAATGCCTCGGGCATTGCCATAACTCTTCAGCAAAAGCCACTGGCGATAAAAGCACCATTGGCAGAATTTGCTGAATTCGATCTCGTCCACGTAGCGTAGCCTGACTTCGGCAAGCGCCCTTGGGTCGCGTCTGACGAGCTCTTCCGGCCAGTGATTCCATTCGCGAAACTGCTCATGCTGTTCAATGGCCTTGAACAGGGCGAAATCATCCAGCCAATTCTTCTCCGACTCGCAGAATTCTTTGTATTCCGAATGACAGCTGCCGGGTGCTGAAAAAAACCGACGCGCCGCACGCTGCAATCGTTCCATCCGGTAAGGCTTTACCAGATCAAAATGCACACGGTCGGCATCGAATCCCGGATCCGGGATAAGGTCGCTGGCATCGAGCCATCCCTGCTTTGCCAGTTCCTCAAGATCGATCAGCAAGTGGTTACCGGCAAAAGCTGAATTACTTGTATATGGCGAGTTTCCTTCATTCACTTCCCCGAGAGGTAGCATCTGCCAGTAGGTCTGGCCGGCACTGACCAGCCAATCCACAAACTTGTATGAACCTGTACCAAGGTCGCCGGAGCCAAATGGTCCCGGGAGTGAGGTGGGATGAAGCAGGATACCGCTCGCACGCGTTGAAGTCATAATGATTGTTCTTGAAAACTTGTGTAAAGGCGAAGAAATTACAATTCGAGAATATACGTGTTATTGCCCAAGTTAGCTTCTGCAACAGCACGCAGAGTGCAGTAGTCGACTAAATTTCTATGGTATAAATGGCATGCAGATCAGGATCGAATACAAAATATCCTGCAAATTAAATTTCAATCCATGTGGCGCGGGCAAATGCGATCGGGTACTGCAGAGGTAAATCGACTTCGAGCTGCTCACGGGCCGGAATTTGAGTTCGTGCAGCGCCGGTCCCGCCTCTGTTTCCAATTTTTGCCAGGAGTCTCATGACCATTACGCTTGCATTCGACGTCTACGGAACGCTGATTGATACGCAAGGCGTCATTTCCGCATTGGAAAGACTTGTCGGCAACAGGGCGGCCGAGTTCTCGCGCGTTTGGCGCGAGAAGCAGCTTGAGTATTCATTTCGTCGCGGACTGATGCAGAACTATGCAAACTTCGCAGTGTGTACCAGTAACGCCCTCGATTACACATGCGCCTGTTTCAAGTTGGCGCTGAGCGTGGACGAGAAGGATGACCTGATCGGCCTATACAGATTGTTGCCTGCGTTCGCCGATGTGGAGGCTGGACTGGCACAAGCCAGACAGGCCGGATTCAGGATGTTCGCTTTCTCCAACGGAAGTGCGGAAGCTGTGGAGTTGCTGCTGAATACGGCGGGTATTGGAGATTACTTTCTTGGAATAGTGAGTGTCGACGAAATCAAGTCTTACAAACCGAATCCCGGCGTGTATAGCCACTTCCTGAGAAGGGCCGGCGCTGTCGGCGCCGAAGCCTGGCTTATATCGAGCAACCCCTTCGATGTCATCGGGGCCATCTCGTCAGGAATGCGGGCAGCATGGCTTAAACGCTCTCCTGAAGCGATTTTTGACCCGTGGGGAATAGAACCGACGCTAACGGCAAACAGTCTTGTGAGTCTGGTTGGACAAATCGCGCAGAAATGAACCGGGGCAAGCCATCAATCCCATGCATCGCGAAGGTCTGCGGTGATCTCATATGACCTGAGGCGGGCAGGATGATCGAAGATCTGCGACGTGATCATCAATTCATCCGCGCCGGTCTGTTCGATGAATGCTTTCAATGCAGACCTTACCGTGTCGCGCGAACCGATCGCCGAGCAAGACAGTATCTGGGCCAACAGGGCACTTTCGTGCGGGCCGATGCGATCCAGATAATCCTCCACAGGCGGCGGCAGGGGTTTCGGTTTGCCGCTGCGCAGATTGACGAACGCCTGCTGCGCGGAAGTCGCGAGCAATTGCGCCTCCGCGTCCGTATCTGCCGCGAAGACGTTGAAGCCGAGCATCAGGTACGGTTTATCCAGGTGGGCGGACGGCTTGAAGGTAGAGCGATACAGGTCTATCGCCTGCATCATTTGCGCGGGCGCAAAATGCGATGCGAACGCATAGGGCAACCCCAGCGCGGCAGCCAGTTGCGCACCGTAAAGACTCGAACCAAGGATCCATATCGGTATATCCAGGCCCGCACCCGGAACCGCGCGAACCGCATGCCGGTGAGGTGCGGAAAAGTACTCCATGAGTTCGGCGACATCCTGCGGAAACTGATCTGCATCCGACGCGAGATTCCGGCGCAAGGCACGCGCGGTGAGCATGTCTGAACCCGGTGCGCGCCCGAGACCGAGATCGATGCGACCGGGAAAGAGCGATTCAAGGGTTCCGAACTGTTCGGCGATCACGAGGGGGGAATGGTTGGGCAACATGATCCCGCCGGCACCTACGCGGATAGTCGCTGTACCGCCGGCCACGTGCCCGATCAGGACGGCTGTCGCCGCGCTGGCGATGCCCGGCATGCCATGATGCTCGGCCAGCCAGAAACGCCGGTAGCCCCAACGCTCGCCGTGCCGCGCAAGATCCAGCGTGTTGCGAAACGATAGTGCGGCGTCGCCGCCTTCGGTGATGGGGGACAGATCGAGAATGGAGAAGGGGATCATTTGTTTTGTATTGTGGCAGCAGTCTGTAAGCCAAGCTTGAATCTTCCCATGTGTCGGGGAAACCGGCGTTGAGATTCAACCGGTTTATTTTCCCTTGTATTTCTAGAATAGTCGATATATATTTCGTCCTGAAACGAAATTAAGGTCGTCTAAAACCGAAATACATTATGACTGCCATGGCCAAAAAAGCGGCTCCCGACATTGACGATATCATCAAGGCGCTGGCCCACCCCGTGCGCCGGGAAATACTCGGATGGCTGAAGGATCCGCAAAGGTCCTTCCCCGCGCAAGAGCATTCGTTTGAGCTGGGTGTCTGTGCCGGCAAAGTATTTGAAAAGGCGAATTTGTCCCAATCGACCATCTCTGCCCACCTGGCCACATTGCAGCGGGCCGGGCTGATTACCCCCCGGAAAGTCGGACAGTGGATTTTTTATTCCCGCAACGAAGCCTTGATCGACAAGTTTCTTGAGCGCATCAAGAGCGACCTTTAATAGCAGTGCAAAACCAAGGAGAACAAATGAGCAACCTGATCAAACCCATCCAGGTCGGAGACCTGAATCTTCCCAACCGCGTCGTGATGGCCCCGCTTACGCGATGCCGCGCCAGCGCGGGCCGGGTGCCCAATGCGCTGATGGCCGAGTATTACGCCCAACGTGCCGGTGCGGGATTGATCCTGAGCGAGGCGACTTCCGTTTCCCCGCAGGGAGTGGGCTATCCAGATACACCGGGAATCTGGTCGGATGAACAGGTGCAGGGTTGGACACTCGTCACGAAGGCAGTGCACGCCGCAGGCGGACGCATTTTCCTGCAGCTCTGGCATGTGGGCAGGATTTCGCATCCGGATTTCCTCGGAGGAGACTTGCCCGTTGCCCCAAGCGCAATTGCGCCTCAAGGCCACGTCAGCCTGTTGCGTCCGCAACGCGAATATGTGACACCGCGCGCTCTGGAAATTTCCGAAATTCCGGCGATCGTGGAGGCTTACCGCAAGGGCGCCGAGAATGCGAAACGGGCGGGATTCGATGGCGTTGAAATCCACGGAGCCAATGGCTATCTGCTGGACCAGTTCCTGCAGGACAGCACCAACAAACGCAACGACGCCTACGGCGGTTCCCTGGAAAACCGTGCCCGCTTGCTGCTGGAAGTGACAGATGCGGCGATTTCCGTCTGGGGTGCGGGCAGGGTCGGGGTGCACCTGGCGCCAAGAGGAGATGCCCATACCATGGGCGATTCGAACCCGCTGGCCACCTTTGGATACGTGGCCGAGCAGCTGGGCAAGCGAGGCATCGCCTTTATCTTCACCAGGGAGTCGCTGGGAGAGAAGCGCATCAGCCCGGAATTGAAAAAGCGTTTCGGGGGCGTGCTTATCGCCAATGAAGGTTTCAACCGCGAGACCGCCCAACAAGTGGTTGCAGCGGGCGAAGCGGATGCCGTTTCGTTCGGCAAGGACTTTATCTCCACTCCTGATCTGCCGCGCCGCGTGCAGCTGAATGTACCGTTCAACCCGTATCACCCTGAGACTTTCTACGGCTATGGTCTTCAGGATGCCAAGGTTGGCTATATCGATTACCCGAGCCTGGTGGCGGAAGTCGCTTAGAACACGGCTGGCAATGTCCCCGGCTCGCCGGGGCGGGCTATTTGCGATCTGCCACCTCGCAGCAGTTTCATGACCAATGGGAGACCGACATGTCGGGGAAATATTCGCGTATCGCAATCGTTACCGGTGCCACTTCCGGTATCGGGGAAGCGACAGCTAGAAAATTTGTTGCGAGCGGCTATGGCGTGGCAGGC
>DAIDAJ010000107.1 GCA_027310665.1 Sideroxydans sp.
CAAGATAGACAAGGCAACCTACGACAAGGAAGTGCCGCAGCTGCGCGAGGCACTGCTGGATGCACAGTTCGATCTGGCAGAAAAAGCGGGATTCCCGGTCATCATCCTGGTGGGCGGCGTCGACGGCGCGGGGCGCGGGGAAACCGTGAACCTGCTCAACGAATGGATGGATCCGCGTTTCATCCAGACCCACGGCATGGGCGATCCCTCCGACGAGGAAATGGAACGCCCCATGATGTGGCGCTTCTGGCGCGCACTCCCGCCCAAGGGAAAGATCGGCTTGTTCCTGGGATCCTGGTATACCTGGCCCATCCTGAATCGTGTGATGGGTTTGACCAAACCCGCCGAGCTCGACCAGAGTCTCGAGCGCGCGAAGCGCCTTGAGAAGATGTTGACGGACGAGGGCGCGCTCATCATCAAATTCTGGCTGCACTTGTCCAAAGAGATGCAGGAAAAGCGCCTCAAGCTGCTGGAAAGCAATCCCAAGACCCGTTGGCGCGTGAACAAGCGCGATTGGGACCATTACAAACGGTACGACAAATTCCTGACGGTCAACGAAAGCGTCATCCGCCATACCAGCACGGCGGAAGCCCCGTGGATCATCATCGAGGGATCGGATGCACGCTATCGCAGCCTGACCGTGGGCAGAGTCATTCTCGAAGCCTTGCGCAAGCGCCTGACAGAGTCGGACAAGAAGAAGGAGCCGAACGTCCGGGCCGCGCCGCTGCTGCCTTCGATCGACAAACTGAACATCCTGGAAACGCTCGATCTCACGCAAAAGCTGGAAAAGAGGAAATTCGACAAGGAGCTGGAAAAATACCAAGGAAAGCTGGCGCAGCTGACTCTCGATCCCCGATTCAAGGACATCACCGTGGTGGCGGTCTTCGAGGGCAATGATGCGGCCGGAAAGGGGGGGGCGATCCGCCGCATCACCAGTGCGGTCGATGCGCGCCAGTATCAGGTTATCCCGATCGCCGCGCCAACGGAGGAGGAGCGTGCCCAGCCCTACCTGTGGCGTTTCTGGCGACACATACCGCGCAAGGGCAGGATCACGATCTTTGACCGTTCATGGTACGGGCGCGTGCTGGTCGAACGCGTGGAAAGATATTGCTCCGAATTCGACTGGATGCGCGCCTACCACGAGATCAACGATTTCGAGGCGCAACTCGTGCGTCACAAGACCGTCGTCGTCAAGTTCTGGCTGACCATCAGCAAGGAAGAACAGCTGCGCCGCTTCAAGGAGCGCGAGAAGATCGGCTTCAAGCGCTTCAAGATCACCGACGAGGACTGGCGCAACCGCGAAAAGTGGGACGCTTATGAGCAGGCCATCGGCGACATGGTGGACCGAACCAGTACCGAGGCTGCGCCCTGGACGCTGGTCGAAGCCAACGACAAGAATTTTGCGCGCATCAAGGTACTGAAGACGCTGTGCCAGCGCATCGAGGCGGCCATGAAGAAAAAATAGTTTTCGCCGCCGTCAGTTGCAATGCTCACCTTTTTTCGGATCGAACAAACGCGAGAATTCCGTGGGGTGCCCCGTCAGCACTTTTACGCAATCGCCGATCTTGTAATGCTTGTAGCTCATCACCTCGATACGCTCGCCCGTACCCAGCGGCTGCACCGTGTATCGATTCGCGCCATAGGCGACTTGCGGCGGCTCGTTGCGCGTGTCTCGCCCGCCGCCCAACCCGGTGCCGGCACCCACCATCAGCCCGCCAAATCCGCCGCCGCCCGTGCCCATGCCGATACCGAAGCCTATCCCTACGCTGCTGTCGCTCGACCGCGGCACTGTCTTTGCCGCCTCCTTGCGTTCTGCATCGGTGAATTCACGTACATCCACCACCGTTGCCAGTTTCACGTAGCGCGCATCGTCTTCCAGCCTGGGAGTGCTCTGGCAGGCCATCAGCAGCGGCATCAGTCCGATGATCAGGGATTTCCTTGTCATTTCCGCATTCTCCCAATCCGGTTAAGGTTCACGGTCAATAATCTGCCGTCCGATAAGACTCCAGACATCTGCAATAAACTCATACGGTCTGCAAGCATCAGGCCCGCTGCACCAGCACATAGGGCCTGACCACCACCGCCCAGACATCGGCATCGGCCTCAAACCAGGCCAATGCCTGCGCATCGGAAACGCGGGCGACCTGCCCGGATTCCAGCCATTGCGCGACCTGCGCCTTGTTGTCTTCCGAGATCTGGAACGCGACCTCAACCAGATCCAGGTCGGCATCTACAGAAAACGCAGCTCCGCTGGCAAAGAATCGCTGCAATTCCTTCCAGGCGATGCGCGCAGTCTCCAGATTGACGCTTGCGCGCTTGAAGTCTTGGGGACTAAGGGTGGCCATGCGGGAAACTTTCCGTTTGCGATTTCGATCCGTTCAGGTAATTGTCCTTCACCAGCATATATTGCTCAGCCGAATAGCGCAGATAGGCGATCTCTTCTTTCGTCAGGGCGCGCACGGCCTTGGCCGGGCGCCCCATATACAGCATGCCGCTCTCCAGCACCTTGCCCGGCGAAACAAGACTGCCCGCCCCGATCATCACGTGGTCGGGAATCACCACGTCGTCCATCACGATGGAGCCCATGCCGATCAGGCATTCGTTGCCGATGGTGCAACCGTGCACGATCACCGAGTGGCCGACCGTCACATAATCCCCGATCAGCAAGGGCGAGCCTTCCGGCCTGCTCGAAGACTTGTGCGAAACGTGGCACATGGTGAGGTCCTGCAGGTTCGTTCCGCGCCCGATCACGATACGGTTCACGTCCCCGCGCAATACCGTGTTGCACCATACGGAACTGTCGTCACCGATCTTTACATCGCCGATGACCTGGCACGAGGGATGAAGGAAAATGCGGTCGCCAAGAAGGGGGGTGGCATTCAGGTAGGGAGATAGCGGCATGATGATTTTGCGGGTGAAGTTGCGGGATGAATTTCTCGAACAGTTTACTCGTTATCCAGATTGCGGCCTTCGATCTCGCTCCACATCGCCTTTGCGATAGCGACCCAGGCCGATTCCTGCTTTGCCAGCACGTCGATGTTCGCGATATATCCCGGACCGAAAGCCTTGACGTTCGCCTTGTGCATCAACACCGCCATCCCGAACAGCTCGACCTTCGCTCTCGCCGAACGATCACCCCTGCCGGCAGCATCCTTCAGTTGTTCCATGTTTTGCAGCATCTCGCCCACGAACTGGTGGACCTGATATTCGTCTGAACAATCCAGCTTCAGCCCCACACAATGGCGTTCGATTTCCAGCTCCAGCCCGTGGGTATCTTTCAGCAGGAAGTCTTCGCCTTGCATGAGTGCCTACTCCAGCTTCCAGCTCATCTTTTCGCCCGCCCGTAGCGGCACAAGGCGATATTCGCCGAACCCCAGCGTTGCGGGTACCTGCCATTCTTCCTTCCGCAGGGTGACGGTGGCGGTGTTGCGAGGCAAGCCGTAATAGTCCGCACCGTGAAAGCTGGCGAATCCTTCCAGCTTGTCCAGTGCTCCGGCTGCTTCGAAGGCTTCCGCATACAGTTCGATGGCGGCGTGTGCGGTGTAGCAGCCGGCGCAACCGCAGGCGTTTTCCTTGGTATGTTGCGCGTGCGGGGCGCTGTCGGTGCCGAGGAAAAATTTCTTGTTGCCGCTGGCCGCCGCTTTTACCAGCGCTTCGCGATGCGTCTCGCGCTTCAGCACTGGCAGGCAGTAATAATGCGGACGGATGCCGCCGACCAGCATGGCGTTGCGGTTGTACAGCAGGTGATGCGCGGTGATGGTGGCGGCGATGTTGTCTGGCGCGCCCGCAACGAATTGCGCGGCGTCCCGGGTAGTGATGTGCTCGAACACCACGCGCAGCCCGGGCAGGTCTTTCAGCAGCGGTTGCAGCACGCGCTCGATGAATACCGCCTCGCGGTCGAACACGTCCACGTTACCGTCCGTCACTTCCCCGTGCACGAGCAACGGCATGCCGCAGCGCTGCATCTCTTCCAGCGCCGCGTAGGTCTTGCGCAAGCTGGTCACGCCGGCGTCCGAATTGGTGGTGGCGCCGGCCGGGTAGAGTTTCACCGCATGGATGGCGCCGCTCTGTCTGGCGTTGCGTATCTCTTCCGCACTGGTGTTGTCGGTCAGGTACAAAGTCATCAGCGGTTCGAACGTCGCACCCGCGGGCAAGGCAGACAGGATGCGCTGGCGATATTGCAGCGCCAGTACCGTGGTGGTCGCGGGCGGCCGCAGATTGGGCATCACGATGGCCCGGGCGAACTGGCGCGCCGTATCGGGCAGCACCGAATGCATCAGCGTGCCGTCGCGCAGGTGCAGGTGCCAGTCGTCGGGACGAACAAGGGTAAGCGTTTTCATGCCCTGCATTCTAGCAGTTAGCAGGGAATCAGATCAGTACCGGTATTTTCCTACTTGCGACCGGCAACCCACTGCGCGGCCACTTCTGCCACGCGCTTGCCGAACTGCCTGGCCGTCTCCAGATCGCCCGGCAGCATTTCGTCCGGCGAGGCATCGGACGGGGAGACGGACATCGCGCCGCCGTAAGAGCCGACGTAGTTCACGTCGTTGCGCTGCGCAGCCTTGCTATTGGACGGCATCAGGCCCGTGCCCGCCCAGATCATGCCGTGCTGCATGGCGAGCGTGAAGAGATAATGCAGAGTGGAAAGGTTGTCGCCGTTCATCGTTGCGGAGTTGGTGAAGCCGGCAGCGATCTTGTTCTTCCATTTTTGCGACAACCAGGGCTTGGAGGACGCATCGGCGAATTTCTTGAACTGCCAGCTGACCATTCCCATATAGGTGGGCGAGCCCATGATGATGGCGTCGGCAGCATCCAGTGTCGCCCATTCGGCTTCGCTCAGATTGCCCTCGTTGCTGATTGCCATGAGTATCGCGCTCGCGCCTGTTGCCACGGCTTGTGCCTGCTTTGCCGTATGTCCGTATCCGCTGTGATATACCACGACAACGCTCACCATTTCTTGCTCCTGCAATGTTGATCCAAGTCGCAAAGCGTATCACTTCGGCTGCGAATGGCAACCTCTCGCCGAAGTCGATTATTCCGGCGCAGCTTTGTACGCCAGCGCACGCTGGTACAACTCGTTCTTGTTCGCGCCCGTGATCTTTACGGCCAACTGTACCGCCTGTTTCAGAGGCAATTCTTCCAGCAATAAGGCCAGCGTGCGTTCCGTGCCGGCGTCCAGCCCTTCGCGCAGCGTGGCGCCCGAGACCAGCAGGACGAACTCTCCGCGCTGATTGTTCGGGTCGCTGTTCAGCCAGTCCATCGCCTTGCCAAGTCTGCAGCGATGGATGCTCTCGAACAGTTTGGTCAGCTCGCGCGCGAACACGACCTCTCGTTCATCGCCGAACACTGCGTGCAAATCCTGGGCGCATTCCAGGATACGGTGCGGTGCTTCGTAGAACACCAGAGTATACGGATGCTCGGCCAGCGCCTGCAGTGCATTCCGCCGAGCGGCCGGCTTGTTCGGCAAGAATCCATAGAACAGGAAATGCGGAGAACTCAGGCCGGAAGCGGACAATGCGGCGACGGCTGCGCTCGCGCCGGGAACGGGGATGACGCGGAACCCCGCCTCACGCACTGCCTCCACCAGCACTGCGCCGGGATCGCTCACCGCCGGAGTGCCGGCGTCGGTCACCAACGCGACGTTTTGACCCTGCTGCAGCAAGGCGATGACCTTTTCCGCCGCCGCCCGTTCGTTGTGCTGATGCAACGCCAGCAAGCGTGCGTCTCCGATCCCGTGGTGTTGCAGCAAATGCCGCGTGTTGCGTGTATCTTCCGCGGCGATCGTGTCTGCGGCACCCAGTACCTCCAACGCACGCAGGGTGATGTCACTTAGATTTCCAATCGGTGTGGCGACTACATATAATGCGCACTCTAAATTTTGCCTGGGCTTGATATGCAAACTGTCGCCTCTGTGTCTGGTTGGTTACGCGGGTTTCTTGTCGCCGCACTATACGTGAGCGTTTTTGGCTGCGCCACTCCTGCGCCGACAGTGCCCAAGGCAGCAGCCCCCGCTCCTGGCACGCAGGCGCCCGCAGTACAGGTACCTCCATCCGCCCCCGCGGCGGCCAAACCCGTCCAGCCCCCTGTGGTTACGGAAGCGGTCCCCGCACCGGCTCCGCTGTTGTCGACACCCTTGCCCGCAATTGGCGCAGAACCCGCCAGTCCGCACATTGCGCTGTTGCTGCCATTGAACTCTTCCGTATTTGCCAAGGCTGCCGACGCCGTACAACAGGGTTTCCTCGCCGCTGCGGGTAAAGAGGCGAACGGGTTGCCAGTACGGGTCTATCCTTGTAAGGATGAAGGCGCCGAGGTGGTCGCGCTCTATCAAAAAGCACTGCGGGCCGGTGCGGTAGCCGTAGCCGGTCCGCTCACGCGCAACGGTGTCGCCGCGCTGGCTGCACAAGGCCAGATCACAACGCCGACGCTGGCACTCAACCTGGTGGATGACACACGCACCGACCGGCTCTATTTCTTCGGCCTGCCCCCGGAAACGGAGGCGCGCCAATCCGCGCAGCGTGCCACGACGGCCGGATTGCTCAGCGCCACGGTCGTTTCCACGAATTCCCCGCTTTCCAGGCGCCTTGCACAGGCCTTCTCCGACGAATGGCAACGCGAAGGCGGCATCCTGCAAGCCGGAATCATATATGACGGCGATCCCACTCCCTTGAAAGAACTGTCGCAGGAACCCGGCAACTCGGTATTCCTGGCCGCCGAACCCGACAAGGCCCGGCTGATACGCCCCTATATCAATTCCGCGATACCGGTCTATGCGACCTCGCAGGTCTTCTCCGGCAATACCAGCACGCTGGCCAACTATGACCTGGCCGATGTGCGTTTCTTCGATATGCCCTGGCTGCTGCAACCTGACCATCCGGCGGTGATGATCTATCCGCATGTGGTCCCTGCGATGCCGGTGGACATGGAACGCTTGTATGCGTTTGGCATTGATGCGTATCGTCTGCTTCTGGTGCTGTATGAACATAGCCCGGAAAACGTGCTGCCGCTGGACGGAGTCACCGGCAAGATCTCGCGAAGCGGGCACGTGTTCCAGCGCGAGGGTGTCCTTGCCGTCATGCGCCAGGGATTGGGCGTCCCTGTAGAAAGCAAGTCGCGTCAATGAAGCCCGGCGCTCGGGCCGAGCAGGTTGCAGCGCGGTTCCTGCAACAGAACGGCCTGAGACTGGTACAAAGCAATTTCCGTTGCCGTTTCGGGGAGATCGACCTGATTCTGCGCGATGGAGAAACCCTGGTATTCGCCGAGGTACGTCAGCGCAGCCGCGGCGATTTTGGCGGGGCCGCCGCCAGCATCGACGGGCACAAGCAGCGGCGCCTCATTCTCACCGCGCAGCATTACCTCGCTTCTTTGCCGCACGTCCCGCCCTGCCGTTTCGACGCCGTCCTGCTGGACGCTGCCGATAACGTCGATTGGGTCAAAAGCGCATTCGAGGTATAGGCAATACTGAACGCTTCCCGCATGACCTCTCATGGAGAGATTTATTCAATGCTGCCTTAGGGTAAAATCCGCACCCTGTCATCCATTTCTTTTTTACACCATGACCCTGACCACTCGCATCGGCAAACATTTCGACGACAGCGCTCAACTCAAACTGCAAAGCAAGAACGTGCTCGCCCAGCCCATCGCGGACGCTGCGCAGGCCATGGTCGCCTGCCTGATGAACGACGGCAAGATACTGGCTTGCGGCAACGGCGGTTCTGCGGCCGATTCCCAGCACTTTGCCGCCGAGCTGGTCAACCGCTTCGAGGTCGAGCGTCCGGGACTGGCCGCCATTGCGTTGACTACCGACAGTTCGGTGCTCACCTCGATCGCCAACGATTACGATTACCTCCAGATCTTTTCCAAGCAGGTGCGCGCGCTGGGCATGGACGGCGACGTGCTGCTCGCCATCTCCACCAGCGGCAATTCGCCCAATGTCATTGAGGCCATCCACGCCGCGCACGAGCGCAACATGCCGGTCGTCGCGCTGACCGGGCGCGACGGCGGCAAGATGACAGCCCTGCTGAAGCCGACCGATTTTCACATTTGCGTCCCGGCAAAAAACACCGCACGCATTCAGGAAGTCCACCTGCTTGCGCTGCACTGTATCTGCGATGCCATCGATCATCTGATCCTGGGAGGGGAATGATGCGTTATGCGTTTGTTGTTCTGGTCTTTGCATCGAGCCTGTTACAGGGTTGCGTTGCGCCGGTCGTTGCGGCCGGCGTCGGCGCCGGCATCTCTGTGACCGCTACCGATCGACGCACTCCCGGCGCGAAAGTCGAAGACGACACCATCGAAAGCAAGGCGCATAAACGCATCAGTGAAAAATACAAAGACACCGCGCAAGTGAACGTTAGCGCCTATAACCGCTTTGCTCTGGTCACCGGCATGGCGGCAACCGAAGAAGCGAAGATGGATATCGAACGCATCGTCGGCAGCATCCCCAACGTCAAGGGCATCGCCAACGAACTGGTCGTGGCCAACCCTTCCACCGTCAGCAGTACCACCAATAGCGATGCCCGCATCACCGGCAACGTGCAGGTGCGTTTCGTCAAGAGCCCGGTTCTAAAGGCCGACCAGATCAAGGTCGTCACCCAGAACAGCGTGGTCTATCTGATGGGCCTGGTCACCCGTGCCGAGGCCGATGCCGCGTCGGATATCGCCAGTACCACTTCAGGTGTACAGAAGGTGGTACGCGTTTTTGAATACATAGACTAGTGAACTACCCGACTCCCAGTTTCGAGAACAAAATCTGCGCGGCTGGCCAGCTGGCATCGCGAGTCGCCACCTTGCCGCGGCCGCTGGTATTCACCAACGGTTGTTTCGACGTGCTGCATCGCGGTCACGTCACCTACCTCGGCCAGGCCCGGGCACTTGGTTACTCGCTGATCGTCGGCGTGAACAGCGATGCTTCGGTGAAACGCCAGGGCAAGGGCGACGACCGCCCTATCAATTCCGAACTGGACCGCATGGCCGTGCTGGCGGCGCTCGAATCGGTGAGTCTGGTCGTAAAATTCGACGAGGACACCCCGCTTGATCTTATCCTCGCCTGCAAACCCGATGTGCTGGTCAAGGGTGGCGACTGGAAGCCGGAGAACATCGTCGGCAGCAAGGAAGTGAAGATCTGGGGCGGCACGGTACACAGCATCCCCTTCTTGCACGAACGCTCCACCACCGCATTACTTAAAAAGATACGCTCACTATGACCCCTACCGAAATCACCCTGCATCAACAATCCAGAATGCTGGAGATCGCCTTTGACGACGGCGCCCGTTACAAACTGCCTTTCGAGTTCCTGCGCGTGTACTCGCCTTCCGCCGAAGTACGCGGTCACGGCCCGGGACAGGAGACGCTGCAAGTCGGCAAACGCAATGTGATGATCACGGAGGTCGAGCCTGCCGGCAGTTATGCCGTCAAATTGGGGTTCGACGACGGTCACGACACAGGGCTCTACACTTGGGAATACCTGCACGAACTGGGCAAATATCACGATGCCATGTGGCACGACTACCTGACCAAGCTGGAAGCGGCTGGTGAGAGCCGCGACGCAAAATAATCAACGGTAAATTTCTTTCGCGGGATGAAACGCAAGGAGCCGCGCAACGAAGGACGAGACATACCTTGCAGGTAGGCGAGGACTGAGTGACAACGAAGTTGCGGTGTAGACTTACCTTCAGGTTAGTCGAAACCAACACGCGACACAGCGGTTCGCCCGCCAAACGAATTTAAGGAGCAGCACCATGGCAAACACCCATTTCGGTTTCCAGACCGTAGACGAGAACGAAAAGGCAAAGAAAGTCGCCGGCGTGTTCACTTCCGTCGCCAGCAAGTACGACATCATGAACGACCTCATGTCGGTCGGCCTGCACCGCATCTGGAAGCGCTTTGCCGTGGGTTTGGCCAATGTGCATGAAGGCCAGCGCGTACTCGATATCGCGGGCGGTTCCGGGGACATCTCGCGACTGTTCCTGGACAAGGTCGGCAAAAGCGGCCAGGTCATCCTCACCGACATCAACAACGCCATGCTGCGCGTGGGCCGCGACCGCTTGCTGGACGAAGGGAAGCCCACACCTACCACACAATGCGACGCCGAAAAGCTGCCCTTCCCCGACAACTATTTCGACTGCGTCAGCATCGCCTTCGGCCTGCGCAACGTCACGCACAAGGATGCCGCGTTACGCGAAATGCACCGCGTTCTCAAACCGGGCGGCCGCGTGATCGTGCTGGAATTCTCCAAGGTTGCAAAACCGCTGGAAAAGGCATACGACCTTTACTCCTTCAAGCTGCTACCCAAGATGGGCGAGCTCATCGCCAACGACGCCGACAGCTATCGCTACCTCGCCGAATCCATCCGCATGCACCCGGGACAGGAAGAGCTGAAGCAGATGATGGTGGATGCGGGGCTGGAGCGGGTTGAGTACTTCAATATGACGGGTGGGGTGGTGGCAGTGCATCGGGGGTATAAGCTGTAATACGGCTACCATTTCTAATATATACCTGGTCGTTGCTTTTGTAGCGCGATTGAGCTCTGTAGTAGTAGGGTAGGCACGCTTTTGTGCCCACGCGGTCTGGGTACGTCCCTGCCTGCATGGATGGTTTGAGCCTCGTAGGTCGGATTAACCGCAGCAAGCGTAGGATGGGTTGAGCAACGCGATACCCATTGTTGAATTGTTGGGTATCACTTCGTTCAACCCAACCTACAATTTATTTTTTTAATCCCAGGATTCATCATGACCGCTTTGCCCAAATGCCCCAAATGCAGTTCCGAATACACCTACGAAGACGGCTCCAACTACGTGTGCCCCGAGTGCGCGCATGAGTGGTCGAAGGACGCGCCCGCCGACACCGGCGAACAGGCCAAGGTGTTCAAGGATGCCTTCGGCAATGTGCTGGTCGACGGCGATTCGGTCACGGTGATCAAGGACCTGAAGGTCAAGGGTTCGTCTTCGGTGGTGAAGGTCGGCACCAAGGTGAAGAACATCCGCCTGGTGGATGGCGACCATGACATCGATTGCAAGATCGACGGCATCGGTGCGATGCAGTTGAAGACGGAGTTCGTGAAGAAGGCTTAAACGTCGTGCCGGGCGTTCACTCTTCGATCCTTCGACAAGCTTGTATGGTATTTGCGGTTCCTTCTTGAGAGACTGGAAGGAACTGGGGTGGAGGGACATCGACTAGCATCTGCCGCATTGCGGACAGACTTCCTGAGAACTCTCCCACCCACACCCCAAACGTCGATGAAGAATCTAGC
>DAIDAJ010000039.1 GCA_027310665.1 Sideroxydans sp.
TGAAGCAAAGAACCTGCTCAAGCAACTCGACGGCTGGGAACTGCACGACAACCGCATCAGCAAGACCTTCGAGTTCAAGAACTATTATCAGGTGATCGCCTTCGTCAACGCGGTGGCCTGGATGACGCACCGCGAAGACCACCACCCCGACATGACGGTCGGCTACAACAAGTGCCGCGTGGAATATTCCACGCACGCCATCGGCGGCCTGTCCGAGAACGACTTCATCTGCGCCGCGAAAGTGGAAGCGCTGTTCGCGATTTGAAACTGCGAGGGCTGGTCATTGCCGCCTATGGGCGCCACTATCTGGCAGAACTGCCCGGCGGAGAGATACTTGAATGCGTTCCCCGCGGCAAGAAAAGCGATGTCGCTTGCGGTGACACGGTGGAGATCGAGCGCACCAGCGCTGACCAGGCCGTCATCGACAGCATCGCGCCGCGCACCACTCTGCTGTATCGCTCCGATGCCTACAAGCAGAAGATCATCGCTGCCAATGTCACCCAGATCGTCGTCGTCGTCGCCACCGAACCCTCGTTCAACGATGAGTTGCTGGCGCGCTGCCTGATCGCCGCACATGACCAGAATCTGGAAACGCTCATCGTGCTGAACAAGTGCGATCTGCCGCAAATCGAGGCCGCACGCGCCCAGCTCGCTCCCTACAGGAAGATCGGATACCGCGTACTGGAACTCTCCGCGAAGCAGGATGTGGCGCCGCTATTGCCTTATTTGCAGGGCCATACCAGCGTACTGGTCGGTCAGTCCGGCATGGGAAAATCCACCCTCATCAACGCGCTGATCCCCGGTGCGCTTGCCGCGACGCGCGAGATCTCCACCGTCCTCGATTCCGGCAAGCACACCACCACCCATGCGAGGTTGTACCACCTGAACGCCGATAGTCACTTGATCGACTGCCCCGGCGTGCAATTGTTCGGCCTGCATCATCTGGATTTTGCCGCGATAGAAAAAAGCTTTCCAGAATTTTTGCCCTACCTCGGCCAGTGCCGCTTCGCCAATTGCAGTCACTCGCACGAGCCGGACTGCGCGATACGCGAGGCAACCGAAGAAGGGAAAATCGATCTGCGAAGATTGAAGCTGTTTCAACAGATCACGGCACATTAGATTCAGTGACACCCAGGCTGATCGCCCTAATTAAGGGATATCGGCGTTGTCCGTCAGAACCCTTTCCCTCCAGAAATATCTGGCTCCCCGATCCAGTCTCCTTTCGCCCGAAAAAAAAGGTCCTGACTTCCGTCAGGACCCCAATAACAATACTTAGTGGAGTAAAGATACCGCTAACGGCTTATTCCTTGGAGTCTCCGGTAAAGAAGATCATGAAACACAGCACGATGAATGGAGACAGGACCAGCGGCAAGAAGATCATGGATGTTGACACGATTGCACCCCCCAATTTAGTTAAAAGAAATTACGCATACCACGGCAGTATTTTCACTGCTCCGATTGAAAATCCCGCGTCGATGTGACTGTGGCCAGGCAAATCGTGTGGCAAGGAAATAATCGCATTGGTTGACTGAATACGTCAAGAATAATTATCGAAAATAATCCATATAATCAACAATGAATAAGGGATTAATGTCAATTTTGAGTAAAATTCTCGGGTTTGATCGATGCCAGTAAGGGTTTGCCGATAGGAGGAATTCGATGCGCCAACGTCGGCTGAGCTAGCGCTGCCGCCGCCTTATATCAGCCCAGCAGATTCGCCACCGTCAGCAGCATGAGCAGGAACAGCCAGAACACCAATGCTCGCCACACCAGTCCGACCGCACTTTGCATGAAGTCCGCATCCGCCTCGTCCCCGATGCCGAGTTCCGGGCGAAACACGGGTTGCTGGTCCTGCACGATGGTCTGCCCCAACCTCACGCCGAGCGCGCCGGCGCCGCTGGCGAGGATCACCCCGGCTTCGGGGTCTGTCCAGTTTTGTGCCTGATTGCGCCAGCAGTAGGCGGTATCCTCAAAATTGCCCACGATGGCGAAGGTGCTGGCAGTGAGGCGTAACGGCAGCCATTCCATGATGTGGTACGCCTGCCTTGCAAACACGCCGTAATTCCCGAAGTCCGCTTCATCCTGTGTACCCCAGCGCTTGTACAGGAACAATGCCAGACGATACAGGATCGCACCGATCGGCCCCAATCCCAGCATCATGAAGATGACGAACCAGAATACGACGCCGAACACATTACGGTGCGATGCCAGCAAGGCTTGCTCTATGGTCACACGGGCGACCTCTTCGTAGCTCAAGTCTTCGCAGGACTTTCCCAGCCAGTCGCCGAGCAGCGCGCGCGCCTTGTCCAGCTGCTTTTCCCGCAATGCCAGATGGATATCGGTGAAATAGTGGCTGAATTGGCGAAAGCCCATGGTGAGATAGAGCACCAGCACGCTGAACGCCCAGGCAAAGACAGGATGCACCTTCAGCAGGAGAAAATGGATCGATGTGACCAGTATCAAGGGCAGGGCCACGGCAAGTATCCAGGCGATGCGCCCTTGCCTGACCTCGCCCGCATTGAAGTTGCGCTGGAAGAAATTCACATAGCCGGCAAGCCATGTGTAGAGATATTTGCGGGATGAAAGCGGGTGCAGTTGTTCCAGCAACAACGCGGCGATCAGGGAGAGCAGGCTCATGGCTTCAACGGGACATCTAACTCGAATAGGGAGAAAGATACCACAAGCGCAGAACCTGCCGCACCCCGGACTAGGCGATCATGCCAGCCGCCACAGTGTTATTGGTCGCCTCGTCGATGACGATGAAGCTTCCTGTTGCCCGGTCTGTCCCGTAACTGTCGAACACCAAAGGCTGCTGAGTCTTGATTGCGACGCGCGCGATATCGTTCATGTTCAGCCTTTCCGCGGCGTGCTGCTCCAGCGTGTTCACGTCTACCCGGAAATCGAGGCGCGAGAACAGGCACTTTGCGGTGCGCGTGGTGTGCTTGACGAGATATTTGCGGTTTTTGTCCAGCGGGCTTTCCGACAACCAGCACAAGGTCCCTTCGAATTCCTTGTCCACCTTGGGCGGATGCGCGCTGGTGCGCACAATCATGTCGCCGCGCGAGATGTCGATCTCATCGGCCAGCGTAATGGTCACTGATTGCGGGGCAAACGCGGTTTGCAGCGTGCCGTCGTAAGTCACGATCTCCTTGACACGGGTGGTGCGGCCTGAGGGCAGGACCGTCACCTCGTCGCCCACGGAGACTTCACCCGCTTCGATGCGGCCTGCAAATCCCCGAAAACCGTTGGCGTATTCGCCGACGGTTTCGGTGGAGACTAACCCGCTTTGCCGGGTTATGTCGGAGCCAAAATCGCTACCGTGAACCCGGCACACCCATTGCACCGGAAAGCGGAAATCGCTGGTGTTCACGTCGTGGTCGATCTCGACCGTCTCCAGCAGCTCCAGCAGCGCAGGACCTCCATACCAGCCGAGATTGGCGCCACGATTCACCACCATGTCGCCGTTCAGCGCGGACAGCGGGATGCAATGGACATCGTGCAAGCCGAGCTGGGCGGCGAATGAGCTGTATTCGGCGATGATCTGGTCGAAGCGAGCCTGCGAGTAGTCCACCATGTCCATCTTGTTCACCGCCAGCACCACATGCGGTACGCCCAGCAAACTGGCCAGGTAAGAGTGGCGGCGCGTCTGCGTCAGCACACCCTTGCGCGCGTCGATCAGGATGATGGCGAGGTTGGCGGTGGAGGCGGCGGTCACCATGTTGCGCGTGTACTGCTCGTGTCCGGGCGTATCGCCGATGATGAACTTGCGCCTGGGCGTGGCGAAATAGCGGTAGGCCACGTCGATGGTGATGCCCTGCTCGCGTTCGGCCTGCAAGCCGTCGGTCAGCAGCGACAGGTCGACTGCTGCCATGCCGCGCTTCTCGCTGGTCCTGGCGATGGCCGAGAACTGGTCCTCGAAGATGGATTTCGAGTCGTGCAACAGGCGGCCGATCAGCGTGCTCTTGCCGTCGTCCACGCTGCCGGCGGTGATGAAACGGAGTAATTGTGTGGTGTTGCTCATGATTGAACCCCTAAATCTTTTCCGCCTCGTCATTCCGGCGCAGGCCGGAATCCAGCGGGTGTATTTGACATGCATTTGGCTTTTGTCCCGCGTTGCGGGCGTTTGCCTTCCAACTGGATTCCGGCCTGCGCCGGATAACCAGCGACTTGCCCGCTTGCGGGCTTAGTCGATTGGCTAGTAGTTCCACCAATGACGGCCTAGAAATACCCTTCCTTCTTGCGCAGTTCCATTGAGGCGTCCGACGTCTGGTCGTCCATGCGGGTCGCGCCGCGCTCGGTGATGCGTGTGGTCGCAGTCTCCTCAATGATCTCGTCCACCGTGCGTGCGACCGATTCGACCGGCGCGGTACACGTCATGTCGCCCACGGTACGGAAACGCACCGAGAGCACCTCCACTTTCTCGCCTGCCTTCGGCTGTACCAGGTGCGACACCGGGATCACGGAGCCGCCGCGGCGGATCACTTCCCGCTCGTGGGCAAAGTAGATATTCGGGATATACAGCTTTTCGCGACCGATATATTCCCAGATATCCATCTCGGTCCAGTTGCTGATCGGGAACACGCGGATGTTCTCGCCCGCATGCACACGGGTGTTGTAGGTGTCCCACAACTCCGGGCGCTGGTTCTTGGGATCCCACTGGCCGAACTCGTCGCGAAAGGAGAAGATGCGCTCCTTGGCGCGCGCCTTTTCCTCGTCGCGCCGGGCCCCGCCCATGCAGGCGTCGAAGCCGAACTCGGCGATGGTCTCCAGCGGCGTCACCGACTGGTACGGATTGCGCGGCTTGTCCGGGTCCTTGACGACGATGGAGCCGCGCCTGATCGAATCCTCCAGCGAGCGCACGATCAGCCGCTCTCCCAAGTCCTTCGCCAGCTTGTCGCGGCACGCGATCACTTCCGGGAAGTTGTGCTCGGTGTCGATATGCACCAGCGGGAAGGGGAACTTCGCCGGCCGGAACGCCTTTTCCGCCAGACGCAGCATCACGATGGAATCCTTGCCGCCCGAGAATAGCAGCGCCGGATTCCTGCATTCGGCCGCAACCTCGCGCATGATGTGGATGGATTCGCTCTCCAGCGCATCCAGATGGGTGAGGGTGTGTCTGTTCACGATGTTTTCAACCAGTTTCATGATCTTTCCCGTTCTGCCGAATTACGCTAAAGCCTCTTGCTGCACACCGGCTTGCGCAGCGATTTCGATGATGCGCTCACGGCTGGCCTGCAATGAGGTGCTGCTCGCTCCCTGCACGACCTTGCGCACATGCCCCACATGCAGGCCGCATTCCTTGTTTGCCGGATCCTCCCACCACCACCGCCCGGCGCGGATGTCCTCGCCCGGTGTGACGGAGCGTGTGCAGGGCGCGCAACCCAGGCTCGGATAGAATTGGTCATGCAGTTTGTTGTACGGCACATCGTATAGTCGGATATATGCCCACACGTCCTTGTTCGACCAGTCCAGCAGCGGGTTGAACTTCTGCAAGCCGTTGTCGGCGTCAAAAGAGGAAACCTCCAGCGTGCCCCGCGTCACCGCCTGATCGCGGCGCATACCGGTGATCCACGCCCCATTGCCTGCGAGCGCCCGGCGCAATGGCTCAACCTTGCGCACGAAGCAGCATCCCTTGCGATTCTCCACACTGTCATAGAAGCCGTTGATGCCGTGCCGTGAAACGTATTCTTCTACCAGTGCGTTATCCGGGAAATAGACCTGCAGCGGTAGCGTGTACTGTTGCCCGACTTCCTGTATCAGGTCATAGGTCTCTTTCGGCAGGCGCCCGGTGTCCAGGCTGAACATCCGGATATCCCGTTGATCCCTGGCAATCAGATCGGTCAGTACCATATCTTCCGCCCCCAGGCTGTTGGCAAAAACCACCGGCGCAAATTCGCTCGCGGCCCTGCGTAGCACCACGATCGCGTCGGCGATCTTTCTGTCCAGTTCTTTACTGTAATCGGTACTCATTTCGGCAATGCCTCCTTCAGGTCCAGTTGTCCGTCCTTCTCGGTGGCGAATGCCGCCACCTTGACTGTCCATGCGTCCACTTTCGCACTGGCTGCCGCAAGAGCGTCGTTGTCGATTTCTTCGCTGCCAGCCAATTCAAGGGCAGCATGCGCAAACTCGGCAGCGATCTCTTCCGGCGCCAGCAGGTTGAGCTGTGCCGCCAGCTGAGCCAGGTCGTCCTGGCGCGCACCGCCCAGCAACTGGGCCACACCGGAACCGAGCAGGCGCAGGATGGACTCGTTGCACTGTGCCGCCTCGACATACTTGCGCTGGAACACCAGGGCATTGCGGTACTCGCGTTCATGTGCGGCCTCGAAGAAATTCGCCCCGATCAGCACCTGCGACGCACCGGCACACTCGCCGCCGCCCAGTTGCAGCACGCGGAAGTCGGCCTTGTCGCCGTAATCGCGCATCACGCTGTCCAGCTCTTCCGCCCTCACTTCGGACAGATCGGCCAGCAGCTCCTTGAAGTAATCCGGCTGCTGCGCTCGCGCCCACACGAAGAAGCTGCTCTCGCCGCTGGCCAGATGTGCCGCCTGCACACGTTCGATGGCCTGCTTGATGCGCGCCACCGGCAACGACGGTCCCTTCAGCGCCAGCGCGCCGCCCGCGGTGCCCTTGCCCGCGAAATACATCTGGTAATGCGGCACCAGCTTGCCGTGCATGCGCTTGCCTTCACCGTAGATGCCGATGTCGCCCGTCTCCGGCTGTGCGCAACCGTTATGGCAGCCGGATACACGAATGTTCAGGTCGGCCTTGCCGCCGGACAGCAGCGGGCCCAGCACGGTGCTGGAAGTGATACCCAGACGGCAGGTCGAC
>DAIDAJ010000065.1 GCA_027310665.1 Sideroxydans sp.
AGAGGACTCGAACCTCCACAGTGTTGCCACCGCTAGGACCTGAACCTAGTGCGTCTACCAATTCCGCCATCTGGGCATTGCTTGAGGGTGCGCACTTTAATTGCTATAGGATTTTGTGTCAATGACGAAAAAGAAAAAAAATATCCGCGAACTCGACCCGTTTCTGGAACGCGAACGCGAACAATACGAACACCCCCTTCCCAGCCGCGAATACATCTTGCAGATTCTGGCGGAAAAGGGCGTACCACTGGAGCAGGACGAGTTATGCACCCTGTTGCAGATCGAGCACCATGAGGACGAGCTGTTCCTGCGCCGGCTGCGCGCCATGGAGCGCGATGGCCAGATCATGCGCAACCGCAAGCGCGCCATTTGCGTGGTGGACAAGCTCGACCTGATCAAGGGCAAGGTGCAGGGCCATCCCGATGGCTTCGGCTTCCTGATCCCGGAAGACGGCAGCCCGGACCTGGTGCTCAGCGCCAAGGAGATGCACAAGGCGTTGCACGGCGACACCGTGATGGCCCGCATCGGCGGCGAGGACAGGCGCGGCCGGCGCGAGGCCAGCATCGTCGAGGTGCTGGAGCCGGCCAATACGCGAGTGGTCGGGCGCCTGTACGAAGAGCATGGCATCCAGTTCGTTGTCGCCGAGAACCGCCGTATCAGCCAGGACTTCCTGGTTGCGCCGGGCGAATCCGGCGGGGCCAAGGCGGGGCAGGTGGTGATGCTGGAGATCATGCAGCAGCCCTCCAAGCATGCCCAGCCGATAGGCCGCATCGTCGAGGTGCTGGGCAACTATGCCGATCCCGGTATGGAGATCGAGATCGCCCTGCGCAAGCACGATCTCCCCAATGAATTCCCGCATGACGCCAAGAAGCAGGCCGAAGCGTTCTCGCCCGAAGTGAAGCCGGCCGATTACGCGGGACGCGAAAGCGTTGCCCAGCTGCCGCTGGTGACCATCGACGGCGAAACCGCGCGCGACTTTGACGACGCCGTGTATTGCGAGCCGAACGGCAAGGGGTTCCGCCTGGTGGTGGCCATTGCCGACGTGAGCGCCTATGTGAAATCCGGCGATGCGCTGGACCAGGAGGCGATCAATCGCGGCAACTCGGTGTATTTCCCGCGCCGCGTCATCCCGATGCTGCCGGAAGAGCTCTCCAACGGTCTGTGTTCGCTCAACCCCAACGTCGAGCGCCTGTGCATGGTGTGCGACATGCAGATCAGCCTTGATGGCGAGATCGAGAAACATCGCTTCTATCCGTCGGTGATGTTCTCGCATGCGCGCCTGACCTACACGCAGGTCGCCGATATGCTGGCCAATCCGCAGGGCGAAAACGGGCAGAAATATGCCGAAGTCCTGCCGCACATCAACAACCTGTACAAGCTGTTCCAGACCTTGCTGCAGGCTCGCGAAAAGCGCGGCGCCATCGACTTCGAGACGGTCGAGACGCAGATGATCTTCAATGCCCAGGGCAAGATCGAGAAGATCGTGCCGGTGATACGCAACGATGCGCACAAGCTGATCGAGGAATGCATGCTGGCGGCCAACGTCTGCGCGGCGGCTTTCCTGAAAGACCATCAGCACCCGGTGCTGTACCGCATCCACGAAGGCCCGACGCCCGAAAAACTGGAAGCGGTGCGCGAATTCTTCAAGGAATTCGGCCTGCAGCTGGGCGGCGGAGACGATCCGCAGGCCAGCGATTATTCCAAGCTGCTGAAGCAGATCAAGGGCCGTCCCGATGCGGGATTGCTGCAGACCGTGATGTTGCGTTCCCTGCGCCAGGCCGTCTATGCGCCGGAAAACCTCGGTCACTTCGGTCTCGGTTACGAGGCTTATGCGCACTTCACTTCGCCTATCCGCCGCTATCCCGATCTGCTGGTGCACCGTGCCATCAAGGCCGTGCTGGAAGGCAAGCAATACAAGCCCAAACTCAAGTGGGCGGAACTGGGCGTGCATTGCTCGATGACCGAGCGCCGCGCAGACGACGCCACGCGCGACGTGGAAGCGTGGCTCAAGTGTTTCTACATGCGCGACCATCTGGGCAGCGTGTTCGACGGCAGCATCTCGTCGGTCACCGGCTTTGGATTGTTCGTGGCGCTGGACGACCTGTATGTCGAAGGGCTGGTGCACGTGTCCGAACTCGGGGCCGATTATTACCACTTCGACCCCGCCAAGCACCAGATGCTGGGCGAACGTACCGGCAAGCGCTATCGCTTGGGCGACCGCGTGCGGGTGAAAGTGGTGCGTGTGGATATGGAAAGCACCAAGATCGATTTTGTGCTGGAAGGGGATACCGCGGCGCCAAGTACCGGTTCGAGCCACGATAATGTCGATATCGGTGCGTGGGGCGCGACCTTGCCAGGGAAGGCCAAGAAATCCGAGAAGAAGGCTGACAAGCCCTCCGGCAAGGCAGGTAAACGCCATGGCTGAGTCGCGAATCATTCACGGTTTCCATGCCGTCACCGCGCGCATCCGCCAGAACGCCGACAGCGTGCTGGAGGTGTTTGTCGATACCCAGCGCCGCGACCCGCGCGCGCGCGACCTGCTCAAGCTGGCCGAGAGCAACGGTGTGCGCGTCATTCAGGTGGACGGAAAACGTCTCGACGGCATGGCTGGAAGCACCCGTCACCAAGGCGTGGCGGCGCGGGTGGATGCGGCGCAGAAAGTGCAGCACCTGGACGACGTTCTGGATACGCTGACCGAACCTGCGCTGCTGCTGGTGCTGGACGGCGTGCAGGATCCGCACAATCTGGGTGCCTGCCTGCGCAGTGCGGACGCCTTCGGCGTGCATGCGGTGATCGCACCCAAAGACCGCGCGGTAGGCATCAATGCCACCGTCGAAAAAGTCGCCTGCGGCGCCGCGCAGACGGTGCCGTACATCACGGTCACCAATCTGGCGCGTACCCTGCGCGAACTGCAGGAGCGCGACATCTGGGTGATCGGCATGGATGGCGACGCGGAAACAAATCTGTATGATGTGGAGCACAAAGGCGCGGTGGCCCTGGTGCTGGGCGCAGAAGGCGAAGGCCTGCGCCGCTTGACCAAAGAGACCTGCGACCAGCTGGTGCGTATCCCGATGTTTGGCAGCGTGGAAAGCCTGAATGTCTCTGTGAGCACCGGGGTGTGTTTGTACGAAGCAAGAAGGCAGAGGGCAATCAAACAATGACGTGATAGGGGGATGGAGATGCAGAAGTTCGATTTTTCGATTCTGACCCGCGACGGTCAAAGAGTGGAAAGCGTGGTGATCGCTGGAAATGATGAGGCCGAAGCGGAACGCAAGCTGCGCCAGATGTACCGCTATTGCGAAATTGTGAGTTGCAACGCCAAAAACGCAGGGGACGGCAAGGCGCAGCAAGTGATGTCGGTCGAGGATATCCTGTCGCTGATATCCAAGTGATCCCCCGGCAGGTCCTACTCGATAAAGCCGTCCGCCAGTAGCTCTTTCAGCAGGTCGTTGTAATCATGCGCTCCGCGGCTCTCCGGCGCATGCTCGAAGACGGTCTTGTTCATTGCCGGACTTTCGGCCAGGCTGACGTTCTCCGAGATTCGGGTACGGCAGACATCGGCGCCGAAGTGCTCCTCTACCAGCTTTAACACATCCCAGGCCATGCGCCGCCGGCCATCGAAGCGCGTGAGCAAGTAACGGCGGTTGACGCGCCGCTTGAGCACCTGCTCCAGGGCGTTCAGGGTCTTTTCGATCTGGAGCGCGCCCTTGGTGGAGAGGTGATCTGCCGAAATAGGAACGATCAGCCCGCTGCAGGCGAAGATCGCGTTCAACGACAGCACGCCGACCATCGGGTTGCAGTCGATCACCACCGGGTTGTCCCTGCCGCCGTAGCGTTCGGTCTGCAGCGCGCTGTTGAGCTTGTTCACCACATTGAAACCCTTGCCATACAGCGCGTCCACCTTGGAAAGCTCGGTGTGGGCGGGAATGACCCTGATCGAGCTGGATGATTCCTTGACCAGCTGGCACAGGGGGCGGTTGCTCTGGAACATGCTCAATACCGTTTCGGCGCCGGATTTTGCGGTGACGTTGGCGATGGCGCTGAGTTGCGCCTGCGGATCCAGGTCGATACCGTATGTCGCGCGTCCGATGCGTGACAGGGCGGCGGCGAGATTGACGGCGGTCGTGGTCTTGCCGACACCGCCTTTTTGATTGAAGACTGCAATGATGCTCATACTGCGTGGATTCTAGCCGAAATCGGAGTCGTGGATGAGTGTATAGGTTGTTGCAAGGAAAAGCCCAGCCCGCTGGGGGCTGAGCCGACAAGCGGTATCAATTGCGTTTGTAGATGATTTGCTTGGTATCGCCCTCGCAGGTGCCCACCACTTTTCCGTCCGTTTCTTTGGCGGGCGCGGCCGCGGCACCGGATGCCGCGGTTGACGCTGCGTCAGGCTGTGCGACGGGAACGATTTCAAGGGAATATGAAGTGACGCCCTTGGCCTGCAGCTTGGCATCGATCTGCGACTTGAGATCCTCGCAAGAGGCGAAAGCGGAAACGGAGAAACTCAAAAGACATGCTGTAAGTAGTAATTTGCGCATATACGGCTCCTTAGCTGGATTGAGAAAAGACACCTGCCTTGCCAAATGCCCCGGACGCAGCGAAGCGTGTTTCAGGGCATCAACTCTTCGATCTTGCGGTTTGCTCCCTGCAGTTTCTTGAACAGCGCAAGCAACAGCGCCTTGTCCATGTACACGATCGCTTCTCCCCGCAGGCGATCGATACCGGTCTTGTTGATTTCAGCCGCAATCACTTGCCCGTCGGCAACCACGGTTGCGGAGCGCGAGATGTTCTCGTTGGCAAAGTACATGCCCTCGCCGATGCATTCGCCGCTGCGTATCGTTCCGACGATCTTCTTGTTGTAATAGACGGTGGCCGTGCCATAAAGAACGACGTAAAGGACATTCATGTCGTCCCCCTCCCTGGTGATGCAATCTCCCGCAGAGAAGGTCCGGATATCGGTCTGTTCCGAGATGGGCTTCAGCCATTCGCTGGGAATGGGGTCGAAGAAAGAACATTTGCGCAGTTCATGGAAACGGTCGCTGGAGACCTCATCGAGGCGTTTGGAATAACTGGCCAGGCTGGCCTGGACGGCGTCAATTTCGTTCATTTTTCCTCCCCGTCGGGTCCAATCCCTGACGCGATCTGGCGAATATTGTGCAACTTACCATAAGCGCTGAAGAATGTGTTGCACAGCGCGATTGCGCTAAACTAGCCCCCATGAAACCGATCCCGGAATGGAACAAGGAAGCTTTGCCGCATACGCCCGCTTTTGCTCCCTTGCATTCCATCGTCATGCGCCTTGAACCGGATGGATTCCCGACCGTGCAAGACTGCAACGCGCTGCTGGCCGCACAACGCCCGGCCATAGAAGTGCATAGCGGGCAGCCCCTGAGCTTTGTGCCGCAGGAGTACGGAAAGCTTCCTTTCGATCTGCAGTACGAACCGCGCTGTTATCTCAAGGGGGAAGTGCCCACGCGAGCCGGCAACTGGCATGACCTGCTCAACGCGCTGGTGTGGCTGGCTTTTCCCCAGGCCAAGGCAGCCGTCAACGCCCGCCATTTCCGGGAACTGACCGAGGCGGGCGGCGCATCGGCAACCGGCCGGCGCGGGGCCGTGCGCGATACCACCACCTTGCTGGACGAATCGGGCGTCATCGTTGCTTATGCCGACGCGGAACTGGCCGGACTCCTGCGCGATTTCCAGTGGAAAGAACTCTTCTGGCGGAGGCGCGCTCAAGTGTTATCAGCTATGGGCTTTTACCTGTTCGGGCACGGCTTGTACGAAAAGGCACTCAACCCTTATATCGGCCTGACCGGGCAAGGTCTGCTGCTGCCGGTGGAACCTGCGTTCTTTGCCTGGCCTTATAACCGGCAACTGGCGCATCTGGATGCATTGCTTGCCGACTACCTGAATTCGGGGGAACACTGCCGCAGCACGCGGGAACTGACGCCGGTACCTGTACTTGGTATACCGGGCTGGGCTGCGGATAATGAAAATGCAACGTATTACGACAATACTGGATATTTCAGAACGGGTAGACATGGACGCCACGCAAACAATTAAAGCCCGACTCCCTGCCTGTTTGGTCTGCATGCTGCTGATGACCGTGCAGGCGGCAGCCGGAGAATTTTCACAGGGCCTGGTCGGCGATGTCGGCGCGGGCGCCTATTACACGGGCCGCATCGTTCGCGGCGTGAGCGATTTCACCACCGTTCTGCCTTACGGCGATTTCGAATACGGCAGGATGTTCGCAAGGGTCGATACGCTGGGTATCAAGACGCTGCGGATGGGGGACGGGTATCTGGAGCTTGTAGGCAGGATCAGTCAGGACGGATTCGATACGAACACGCCCGGCCTGCTCGGTCTCAAGAAACGGGAAACCTCCATTCCTCTGGGGGTCGGCACCTTGCAGGTGACGCCGATGGGCGGCTTCATGCTGAATGCGTTCCACGACGTGCGCCAGTCCCAGGGGCAACTGTTCGAGGCCATCTATGCCGCCGAACTCGACCTGCCGCAGGTGAGTTTCTATCCCCTGCTGGGAGCAGAATATCAATCCAGTGAGTATGTGCGTTATTACTACGGAGTCTCTGCTCAGGAAGCGGCAGCCAGCCAGTATGCGCTGTACCAGCCTTCGGGATCGGTCAACGACTTCATCGGATTGATCGCCGATATCAAGCTGACCGATGACTACCATTTGAACGGATATGTACGCCGCAAGTGGCTGGGTAACGGGATCGAACAGAGTCCTATCGTCAATCAGCGTTACCTGGATACGGGCTACCTTTCCCTGAGTTATCGCTTCAAATAAGAAGTATCGCCGGATCTCATTGTTGCCCGGCAATCAGCCCGGCGCAGCGTATCCCGCTCAGCACTGCGCCTTCCAGAGTGGCGGGGTAATCGCCCGCTGTGTAGTCGCCGGCCAGCAACAGACTGGGCAGGGCCGTCTGTTGTGCGGGCCGGTGCAGGCCGGGAGCGCAGCAGAAAGTGGCGCGCTTCTCGGCGATGACCTTGAACCATTCCGGCTGCTCGGTGATGCCGAACTCTTCGCCCAACTCCGCGATGACTTTTCGTGCCAGTTGCTCCTGGCTCAATTCCTGGTGTATGCCTTCCGCACTGATGACCGCCGCGAGCAGGCCTTTCTGATTCGCGATCTGCCCCTTGTCGAACAGCCATTGGCCGATTCGCCGGTGCAGGCCGAGCATCGGGTGCGGCAGGGTGACATGCGCGGGATATTGCAGATAGACGGTATAGATAGGCTGATGGTCCAGAGCCTCGATCTGTGCGACAACGCCGGCAAGCCCGGCGATGGGGCGCAGCAATTTTGCGGCGACGCCTGCCGGGGCGGCACAGATGACATGGGAGAAGAAATGCGTTCCGTTCGCCGCGGCAAGTTCGATGCCTCCCTCTTTCGGGACGATGGAGTCCACGCCGCAGGAGAGATGCACCTTGCCCCCGTTTCGTTCGACGAATGCAGCAGCGCGTCGCGGGAACAGCGCGGTGAAATCGATGCGTGGCAACAGCATGTCGCTGTCCGCACGGGTTCGATTCAAGGCGTCGCGCAGCACGTTCAACAATACTTGCGCGGACGCCTTGTCGACAGGCGTATTCAGCGCGGCGATGCACAAGGGTTCCCACAGTTTGAAGGTCAGGTCGGCATCCTGCTTGTGGGCCACGAGCAGCTCGGTGACCGTCATGTCGCCGGATAATCGGAAATCCATGCGGCGCAACCTGAGCATGAAGCGCATGGCTTTCACGCGCTCGTTCCAGGTCAGTCCGTGCGCCTTGAGCAGCGCGGCCAGAAGGTGAAGCGGGGCAGGCAGGCGGGGCGCCCTGAGCGAAAACTCGCCATGCAGATCAAGCTGCAACGGCAGACGCAGGAAGTCCTGCTCGATACGACCGCCCACCAGTTCGATGAGGCGCTGTGTCTCGTGGTAGCAGCCCAGCAACAGGTGTTGGCCGTTATCGAGCTGGGTGTCATTGTGCAGCACGCCGCGCGCGCGGCCACCGAGTTGCCTGGCGCTTTCGAACACGGTAACCGGGATACCTTGTGCGGAAAGCTCGACCGCGGCTGCCATGCCCGCGTAGCCACCGCCGATGATGGCAGGGTTCAAAGCAGATTTCTCCCGCATGGGAGAAATGGTGTTTGTCCCCTCTCCCTAAGTGTTAGGGAGAGGGGATTCCCGTTCAGTTCTTGAGCCATGCCTTGAACGCCAGCCAGAGCTTGAAGTTCGGCGTCAGCGACACGCGTTCTTTCAGCACATGGCAGCCGCTGGCGACGATCTCCTGCAGTGTGGCCTGATAGACTGCCGCCATGATGAGCCCGGCGCGCTGCGCTTTGCGATCCGCTGCGGGCAAATGATCCATCGCTTGCCGGTAGTAACGTCGCGCCCGCTCGATCTGGAACGCCATCAGCTTCTGGAAATTCTCGGTCTCGCGCGAATTCAGGATGTCCGCCGCGGTGACGCCGAATTGCTGCATTTCATCCATCGGCAGGTAGATGCGGTTGCGCCGCGCGTCCTCACCGACGTCGCGGATGATGTTGGTGAGCTGCAGGGCGATGCCGAGGTCGTGGGCGTATTTGAGCGTCTGTCGGTCCGTGTAACCGAAGATCTCCACCGACAGCAGGCCCACCACCGAAGCGACGCGGTAGCAATACAACTGCAGCGACTTGAAGTCCTCATAGCGCGTCTGTTCGAGATCCATCTCCATGCCGTCTATGATCTCCAGCAGGTGTTCCTGCGACAGGTTGAATTGCCTGACGACGGGAACCAGTGCCTGGGCCACCGGGTGCTGCGGCTTGCCGCCGCCATAAATGGCCGCGACTTCATTGCGCCACCAGTTGAGCGTGGTGCGCGCCACGTTGGCGTCGGTGCATTCGTCCACCACGTCGTCCACTTCGCGGCAAAAGGCGTACAGCGCGGTGATAGCGCGGCGCTTGTCCCCGGGCAGGAAACGGAAGCTGTTGTAGAAGCTGGAGCCGCTGGAGGATGCCTTGTTTCGGCAATATTCGTCTGGAGTCATTTCAATTCAAAACCGTAATGGCGCACTTTTCGCCAGCATGATAACCCAGTCGAAAGGGCGCAATACGGGACGGCGATGGAACATGTCGTAATCGGCGGCTTCCAGCTTGTCGAGAATGCGCAGTCCGCCGGCGATGATCATGCGCATCTCCAGCCCGATGCGGCCACCGAGAATGCTGCCGAGAGGGGCACCTTGCAGCATCAGGGAGCGCGCCCGGTCTACCTCGAACTTCATCAGGGCGCGCCAGGTTTCGTTGCAGATACCTTGCCCGATCCGATCTTCGCTTACGCCGAAGCGGGCCATGTCGTCCTGCGGCAGGTAGATGCGCCCGATGGCGAAGTCCTTGGCGACGTCCTGCCAGAAGTTGATGAGTTGCAGGGCGGTGCAGATGGCATCCGAGTAGGCGATGTTGACGGGAGTGGCATCCTGGTAAAGGTGCAGCAGCAGGTTGCCGACCGGATTGGCGGAGCGGCGGCAATAGTCCAGCAATTCGTCGTGATCGGCGTAGCGCTTCTTCACCACGTCCTGCGAAAAGGCATCGAGCAGGTCGCGGAACGGCTGCATCGGCAGGTCATGCACCCTGATCTCGGCTGCAAGGTTAATGAAGAGGGGCAACTGCGGTGCTTCGCGCGCCGCAATGCGCGTCAGTTCGGCACGAAACCCATCGAGTTGCCGCAACCGCTCGTTGTCGGGCAGGTCGCCCTCGTCGGCGATGTCGTCCGCCGCACGCGCGAAATGGTAAATCGCCGCCACCGGCTTGCGCAGCCGCTTCGGCATGAGGATGGATGCAACGGGGAAATTTTCGTAATGGTCGACCGACATCAACGCAGATCGTTCCGGTGCAGCATGAACACATACTCGTCGCCCGCGCTGACTTCCAGCCAGATGAAGGGAAGTCCGGGGTAAGCTGCTTCCAGCGCATCGCGGTTGTGGCCGATCTCGACGACGAGTACGCCGTTGTCGGTGAGGTGTTCGCCCGCCTGTTCGAGGATGATGCGGGTGGCATCCAGGCCGTCTGCACCGCTGCCCAGCGCCTGCTTGGGTTCGTATTTGTATTCCTGCGGCAGCGCAGCGACGGAGGGGGCATCCACATACGGCGGGTTGCTGATGATGAGGTCGTATTTCTGCCCTGCAAGATTCGCAAACATGTCGGACTCGATCAGGGAAATGCGATCTTCCATTTCATAGTCGGTCACGTTGTACTGGGCGACGTCCAGGGCATCGGCAGACAGGTCGACCGCATCGACGTGGGCATGGGGGAAGGCATGCGCCGCCAGGATGGCGAGACAGCCGCTACCGGTGCACATGTCGAGCACATTGCCGACGCGGTCCGCATCGCTGATCCACGGCGCGAGCTGTTCGCGCAGCAATTCGGCGATGAACGAGCGCGGCACGATGACGCGCTCGTCCACATAGAAGGACAGGTCGCCCAGCCATGCCTGATTGGTCAGGTAGGCGGCGGGGATGCGTTGCTCGGTGCGCCGTTCGATGATGTCCAGTACATCGTAAAGCTCGGATTGCGTCAGCCGGGCGTCCAGGAACGGATCGAGCCGGTCCAGCGGGAGGTTCAGGGTATGCAGGATGAGGTATGCGGCTTCGTCAAAGGCGTTTCCGCTGCCGTGGCCGAAGAATAGCTCCGCCTCGTTGAAACGGCTGACCGCGAAGCGCAGGCAGTCGCGTACTGTCTTGAGCGAAGCGCTCGCCTCTGAGAAATGATTGATGTCCATCTTTAGTCTTCTCCCTGTACGCCGGTGAACGTTATTGTGTTGTCAGCAGTTTGACCAGCGTCAAATAGTAGATCTCGGACAACGCGTCCAGATCATCGACCGCCACGCATTCGTTGAGCTTGTGGATGGTCGCATTCAGCGGCCCGAGCTCGATGACTTGCGGGCAGATGTCTGCAATGAAACGGCCATCCGACGTGCCGCCGCTGGTCGAGAGTTCCGTTGCGATACCCTGCACTTGCAGGATCGCGGCGCCGACCGCGTCCACCAGGTCGCCGCGCGGCGTCAGGTAGGGCTTGCCGGACAACTCCCAGTTCAGGTCGTACTCCAGCCTGTGCTTGTCGAGGATGGCATGGACTTGTTGTTTCAGGCCGTCCACGGTGCTGGCGGTCGAGAACCGGAAATTGAACAGGATCTCGACGCTGCCGGGCACCACATTGGTGGCACCCGTGCCGCCGCGGATGTTGGATATCTGCCAGGACGTCGGCGGGAAATATTCGTTGCCGTTGTCCCAGGTGGTAGCGGCCAGTTCGGCAATGGCAGGCGCCGCCATGTGTATCGGGTTCTTCACCAGATGCGGATAGGCGATGTGGCCCTGCACGCCTTTGACCGTGAGCGTGCCGGACAGCGAACCGCGGCGGCCGTTCTTGATGGTGTCGCCGGTTCTGGAGACGGAGGTCGGTTCGCCGACGATGCAGTAATCCAGCTTCTCGTCGCGTTCCTGCAAGGCTTCCACCACGCGCACAGTGCCGTCGACAGCGACACCTTCTTCATCCGAAGTGAGCAGCAGGGCAATGCTGCCGCGATGCTGCGGGTGTTCGGCGACGAACTTCTCGATGGCGGTGACGAAGGAGGCAAGCGAACCTTTCATGTCCGCCGCACCGCGTCCGTACAGCATTCCGTCGCGTATCGTCGGCGTGAAGGGATCGCTGTCCCATTTGTTCACCGGGCCGGTCGGTACCACGTCGGTATGTCCGGCGAAGCAGATCACCGGGGCAGTCTGGCCGCGCCGGGCATACAGGTTGTCCACTTCGCTATGGCGCATCTTTTCCAGGCTGAAATCAAGCGGAGCGAGGCGAGCCCCGATGATGTCGATGCAACCGTCATCCATGGGGGTGAGCGAATGGCGGGCGATGAGTTGTTTGGTAAGGTCGAGAGTGTCGCTCATTTTGTATCGTTCAAAGATTCAGGTTTTCGTAATCGGTTTGGTTGAAGCCGGTCGCCAGCACTTTTCCCTTGTGTTCCAGCACCGGACGTTTGATGACGTTCTGCTTATCAAGCAGCAGGGGCAGGGCAGAGGCATCATCCTTGATCGAAGCCTTTACCGCATCGGGTAATTGCCCCCAGGTCGGCCCCGTCTTCTTCAATAGTTTCTGCCAGCCGACTTGCTTCAGCCAGCCCGAGAGCATGGCTTCCGTGATGCTTTGCTTTTTGTAGTCGACAAACTCATAAGCGATGCCATGCTCGTCCAGCCAGGCACGCGCTTTTTTCACCGTGCCGCAGTTGGGGATGCCATATAACTTCATGTGCCAGAACCCGGCACTTCGATATTGAGCTTGATACCGTCGAAGTTGACCGCGGAGGGGGCGGTCTTTTCTGCGGGGTTTGCGCTCGGGTCATATACCTTCATCTTGCTGGTTTGCGAGTAGTCGATCAGTGAAGACAGATTGCTGGCCGAATCGGCATTGCGCAGCGCGTCTTCCTTGCTGATGTGTCCGGATTTGTAAAGCTTGTACAACGCCTGCTCGAAAGTCTGCGAACCTTGGGAGACGCTTTGCTCGATCGCGTCGCGGATCTGGTCGATCTGGTCGCTTTTGATCAGGTCGGCGACGAGTGCAGAATTAAGCAAGACTTCCACTGCCGGTATCAGCTTGCCCTGCGGGTTGCGGATCAGGCGCTGGGAAATGACGGCGCGCAGGCAAAGCGAAAGGTCGGACAGGATGCTGTTGCGCGCATCGTAAGGGAAGAAATTCACCATGCGGTTGAGCGCGTGGTAGCTATTGTTGGCGTGCAGGGTAGACAGGCACAAATGGCCGGTTTGCGCAAAGATCAGCGCATGCTTGAGCGTCTCGCGGTCGCGGATTTCTCCGACCATCAGCACGTCTGGCGCTTCGCGCATGGCGCTCACCAGCGCGGCGCCGTAGTCGGCCGTGTCGGTTCCGACTTCGCGCTGGTTCACGATCGATTTGCCGTGCCGGAACATGTATTCGAGCGGGTCTTCGATGGTCAGGATATGGCCGCTCTGCGTTTCGTTGCGATGCTGGATCATCGCGGCCAGTGTCGTCGACTTTCCGGAGCCGGTGGCGCCTACCATCAATATCAGCCCCCGTTTTTCCATCACGAGTTCCTTCAATACCAACGGAAGGTTCAGCTGCTCCACGTTGAGCACGTCGCCGCGCACGTAGCGAATGACCATGGCGACGCTGCTGCGCTGGCGAAATACGTTGACGCGGAAGTTGCCGATGTTGGGTACCCGGAAAGAGAAGTTCATTTCCATGTTCAACTCGTATTCGGCGATCTGCCGCTCGGTCATCATCTCGTAAACGATGCGCTTGACCGTCTCTTCGTCGAGTTTCTGGGCATTCACCGGCATGACCACGCCGTCGATCTTGATATTGATCGGCGCGCCGACCGACAAGAACAAGTCGGAGGCCTGCTTTTCAGCGGCCAGTTGCAGCAGTGGCGTAATGATCATGTCTTCACCTCAGAAGCAGGATTGTGGATTTGGGAATTGGGATTTGGCCAGATCCAGAATCCCAGTTCCTAAATCCTGATTAGATTCCGCGCAGCAGTTCGTTGATGCCGACTTTGCCCAATGTCTTTGCATCCACTTTTTTGACGATGACCGCACAGTACAAGCTGTACTTGCCGTCGCTGGAAGGCAGGCTGCCGCTGACCACCACGGAGCCGGCGGGTACGCGTCCATAGTGGACTGCACCGGTTTCACGGTCGTAGATCTTGGTGCTTTGGCCGATGAAGACGCCCATGGAGATCACGGAGCCTTCTTCCACGATCACGCCTTCCACGATCTCCGAGCGGGCGCCGATGAAGCAGTTGTCCTCGATGATGGTGGGATTGGCCTGCACCGGTTCCAGCACGCCGCCGATGCCGACACCGCCGCTCAAGTGCACGTTCCTGCCGATCTGCGCACAGGAGCCGACGGTGGCCCAGGTGTCGACCATGGTGCCTTCATCCACATAGCCGCCGATATTCACGTAGGAAGGCATCAGCACCACGTTCTTGGCGATGTAGGCACCGCGGCGTGCCGCAGCAGGGGGAACCACGCGGAAGCCGCCTTCGCGGAATTCCTTGGAATTGTAGTCGGCGAACTTGGAGGGCACCTTGTCGAAATAATTGGTGAAGCCGCCCCTGATGAAGGCATTGTCCTCGATGCGGAAAGAAAGCAGAACGGCCTTCTTGACCCATTGGTGGGTGACCCAATGACCGTCGATCTTTTCGGCCACGCGCAGTTTGCCTTTGTCGAGATATTCGATGACGGTGTCGATGGTCTCTTTCAACTGCGCGTCGACATTGCGTGGAGTGATGTCGGCACGGCGTTCAAAGGCTTCTTCGATGATGGCTTGTAATTGAGGCATGGCGGTTCCTAGTTAAGTTTTTGAGTGAATTCGGCGATGCGTCGTGCAGCTTCCAGTGTTTCGTCCAGACCGGCAACCAGCGCCAGCCTGATGAAATTCCCGCCGGGATTAATCCCTTGCGCTTCGCGGGCAAGAAAGCTGCCGGGCAAAACGGAGACATTATAGTCGCGGTGCAGCTGTTGCGCGAAGGCCGTGTCGGAGACGGGCGTCCTGACCCAGAAGTAGAAGCCTGCATCGGGTTTGGACACGGGCAGTACGGGGGCAAGCAGGGTAGCGGCCTTGGCAAATTTTTCGGCGTAAAGATGGCGGTTGGCGACGACATGCGCTTCATCGTTCCATGCGGCGACGCTCGCTGCCTGGATCGCCGGATTCATCGCACAACCGTGATAGGTGCGGTACAGCGCGAATCTCTCCAGTATCTTCGCATCTCCCGCGACGAATCCGGAGCGCATGCCCGGTACGTTCGAGCGTTTGGACAGGCTGGAGAAGACGACCAGATTCCTGTAGTCCTCGCGTCCCAGTTGCCGGGCGGCTTGCAGTGCGCCGAGCGGCCTGCTTTCACCGAAGTAGATCTCGGAATAGCATTCGTCCGCAGCGATGACGAATCCATGACGGTCGCTCATCTCGAACAGCTGCTTCCATTCCGAAAGGGGCATCACATGCCCGTTCGGGTTGCCCGGCGAGCAGACGTAAATGAGCTGCGTGCGTTGCCACACCGATTCCGGCAACTGGGTGGGGTTCAGCGCGAAATTATCTTCCGGCAATGTATTGAGGAAATGGGGCGTGGCGCCGGCAAGGAAGGCGGCACCTTCATATATTTGATAGAACGGATTGGGGCAGATCACCGCCGGATCCGGCTTCGAGCGGTCTATCACTGCCTGCGCGAACGAGAACAGCGCTTCGCGACTGCCGTTCACCGGCAGGATCTGTGTCTTCGCATCCGGTGCGGGGATACTGTAGCGCTGTGCCAGCCAGTTGGCGATGGCGGTACGCAAAGCGTCGCTGCCGATGGTTGTGGGATAATTCGCCAGCCCGTCCATTCCCGCAACGAGCGCATCCTTGATGAACCGGGGGGTGGCGTGTTTGGGCTCGCCGATATGCAGACTGATGGGTTTGAACGCGGCATTCGGCGTCACTTCGCCCAACAATTGAGCCAGTTTCTGGAACGGGTAGGGTTGGAGGCGCTGCAGATCGGGATTCATGTTTTCCTTGTTTATTATTCCGGTTCTTTGGCCGGCCCAGGGTAAAAACGGTCCGGGGCCGGGCGGAGAAACGAGCCGATGCTCGCGGTTTTCGGGGAACCGCCACACGGCATTATCAGGGTTGCCGGATTATAAAGGCGTAACGAGTGTCCACAAAACAAAATCTGATGCCGGTTGCCGGGGTGCTGAGCGGCGCGATGGTCTGGGGGTTGATCTGGTATCCCTATCGCGTATTGCAGGAAGCCGGCATATCAGGCGCCATCGCGACATTCCTTACCTACCTGCTGGCGATGCTGTTCGGTGCGTTCATGCTGCCCCGCATATGGCGCGAGCGATCATCGTTCGGGTGGTGGGTGCTGCTCTTGGTATTGAGCGCCGGATGGGCGAATCTGGGTTACGTGCTGGGAATGCTGCATGGCGAGGTGATGCGCGTGCTCCTGCTGTTTTACCTCGCGCCGGTATGGACGATCCTGTTCTCGTTCTGGCTGCTGGGCGAGCGGCTCAACCGTTATGGCTATTTCGTGATCATGCTGTCGCTGGGCGGTGGCATGGTCATGTTGTGGGATCCCGGTCTGGGTCTGCCGGTGCCGCAGAATGTTTCGGAATGGCTCGGGCTTTCTGCGGGCATGGGCTTCGCGCTTTCCAACGTGACTTCGCGCCGCGCCGTGCATCTTAGCGTGGAAGTGAAATCATACAGTCTGTGGCTGGGCACGACGGGCCTGACCGTGCCTTTTCTGCTGTGGCAGGGAGAAGCGGCATTCCGCGTGTCGGCGATTTCCGTTCAGGCAGGCGTGTTGCTCGCGATGATGGGGCTGGTACTCTGCGCGACCAGCTTTGCCGTGCAATATGGCGTGACGCATCTTGCGGCGAATCGGGCCGTGATACTGTTCCAATTCGAGTTGGTGATCGCGGCGATTTCCTCGTACTTCCTCGCTGACGAAACAATGGAGTTGCGCGAATGGATGGGTGCTGCACTCATCATTTCCGCCAGTCTGCTGTCCGGGAGGCTTTCTTCAGACGATGACCTGCGTTAGACTCGGGCGGGTTAAGCGGTGATTTTCAATAAGATGCACGATGCGAGATTTTGCCGGACATGAAAAGTAATCCCACACCCGCGGATATCAGCGCGTTGTTCAACAACGACGACCTGGAGATCGTCTGGGATAAAGCGACTTCCATTGTCCGGCGCATGAGTCCGGCCTTCGATTTTACGCTTGTCGAATCCGTCTACCGGGACGTCATGGCGTTGTTCCGGGGTGAGTATCCGGGTTACGGCCCCATCAAGACGCTGTATCACGACCTTCCCCATACGCTGGAAGTCTTCATGTGTGGCGTGAGACTGATGCATGGCGTCCACGTGTCGGGCGATCCTCTGCAGGATGACGAGATCACATTGGTCATGCTGGCGATCATGATGCACGACGTGGGTTACGCTCAACGCAAGGGGGAAGAGCGCGGAACGGGGGCGCAGTACACGCAGACGCATGTAGGTCGCGGCATTGAATTCATGCGGCAATATTTAACCGAGCGCAAGCTCTCCCCGGATATTGCGGATGCCTTGACTGGAATGATCATGGGAACGGAGCACAACCGTCCGTTCGCACGGATCGATTTCAGCGATGAACGTTCACGCATGCTGGCCCGCATCGTCGCTACTGCCGATATCACCGGACAGATGGCAGACCGGATATATCTGGAAAAGCTGTTGTTCCTGTACCTGGAGTTCAGGGAAGCCCATTTTGGCAGTTACCAGAGCACATACGATCTTCTGTGCCAGACCCATCGTTTTTACGAAATGACCCGCGAAAAACTTGATACCGCGCTAGGGGGGATCTACAAGAAACTGGAGTTCCACTTCAAGGACACCATGGGTGTCAATTGCAATTATTATTTGCTGGCCATCGAGAAAAATATGGCTTATCTGACCAAAGTCGTCGCCCGTGATCAGGCCGAATTGTCCACAATGCTCAAACGAAACGGCGTCGTCGAAAAGTCGCTGAAGCTTGCATAGCGCATTGTATTCACATTGTTAAATTAGATTTTCTCACCCAAATCCCGGGCAATCCGGGGCTGGCTCATGAATCTGGGTAAATACACGACAAAATTATTTATGAATATTTATTTATGTTTATAATGTTGACGTAAATTGAACAGTCGTGACAATTAGTCCCCGACTTCGGTGTGTGGGTAATTAATTGTTCAGAGAATGCCTATGACAACATTAGCCGCATCTCAGCCGCCCGTTGACCGGCGCAAACCGCAAAGACCAAAGGATCAGGCCAAAGACTATGGCTGGACACTATATTTGATAGTGGTCACCTTATTGATGTTTGCCGGATTCTTTGTCTCCTATGACCATTTGTACAAGCCCGGCGACAATATCGGCTACAACATCGGGCTGGCGGGCGGGATCATGATGCTGACGCTCCTGATCTATCCGCTGCGCAAGCGGGTGGGGTTCATGAAGAACTGGAGCATCCTGCCCAAGTGGTTCAGGTGGCATATGGTCTTCGGCATACTGGGACCTGCCCTCATCATTTTCCATTCCACATTTCGTATCGCGTCGATCAACGCAGGCGTAGCCATGGCGTGCATGCTGCTCGTATCCGGCAGCGGAATATTCGGGCGTTTCTTTTATACGAAGATCCATAACGGACTTTATGGACGGCAGTCTTCGTTTCAGCAGTTGCAGGCCGACCTGGAAGGATCCGGGGACGTGAAATCCGTTCTCAGTTTCTCTCCCGAAATCGAGAAAAAGCTTGAAGCCTTTCGCGATCAGGTGTTGTCGTCTTCAAAGGCGGGCAAGCTCAACGGCTGGAATTTCATCACGCTGGGCTTCAGGATCAAATGGTTTTCACGGAACCTGATCAGGGAGTTGGAAGACGCCATGTACGCCGACGCCAATGCGAAGCAATGGAACGACGCGCAGATGAAACGTCTCGACGAGCTTTTCTACCAGAATGAAAGATTCATCCGGACTTATCTAGTCACCGTGCGAGACCTTGCACAATTCTCTACCTACGAAAAACTGTTTTCCTTGTGGCACATATTCCATGTGCCCTTGGTTTACATGCTGGTATTCAGTGCGATCTGGCACGTCATTTCGGTTCATAAATATTAGATGACCAGTCATTGCATGAAGCGGGCGTTCTTGAAGGCGTGCATGCTGGCAAGCCTTGTCTTTTCCATCCAGGCGCATGCCGATTCTGCAAATGATCTGCTAATGCCGGGCCAGGTGATACAGGGGCACGTGAAGCTCGAGAGCGAATGCAGCAACTGCCACAAGCCTTATGACAAGGCAGCCCAGCCGGGATTATGCAAAGACTGTCACAAGGAAATCGCGAAAGACATCGCCGACAAGCATGGTTTCCACGGCCTGATGAAGGAAGAAAAGCCATGTAAAGAGTGCCACACCGAACACAAGGGACGGGACGCACGCATAGCAAAATTGAATACCGTCGATTTCGATCACATGACGACGGGATTCGAACTGAAGGGTGCGCACTTAAGCAGCAAGGTCCTCTGCAAGGATTGTCACTCCCCGCAGAAAAAATACCGGCAAGCGCCCGTCAAATGCATCGGTTGTCACGAAAAGGCGGACAAACACAAAGGCTCTCTTGGACCTGAATGCCAGAATTGCCACGAAGAAAAGGATTGGAAGACGACCCATTTCGACCATAGCAAAACTCATTTCCCCTTGCTGGGTAAACATGTGGATGTGAAATGCAAGGACTGCCATCCAAACAACAAGTTCAAGGACACTCCGTTGCAATGTAACGAGTGCCATAGAAAGGACGACAAGCACAAGGGGCACTTCGGACCCAAGTGCGAGACTTGCCATAATGAAAAGAGCTGGAAAGAGATCCTCTTTGACCATGACAAGAAGACCAAGTATCCGCTGCTCGGAAAGCATCGCGAGACAAAATGCGTCAGTTGTCACAAGGGCGATCTTTACAAGGAGAAGCTGAAGACCGACTGCGTTTCATGCCATCAAAAGGACGACAAGCACAAAGGCAAGTTCGGCCCGAAATGCGAGTCCTGCCATATCGAGCGCAGCTGGAAGGAAATCCCGTTCGATCATGACAAGAAGACCAAATTCCCGTTGCTTGGAAAGCATCGCGATGTGAAGTGCAACGATTGCCACAAGGGAGACTTGTATAAGGACAAGCTCAAGATGGACTGCAACTCTTGCCACCAGAAAGACGACAAACACAAGGGAAGTTTCGGACCCAAGTGTGAGACTTGCCATAACGCAAAGAGCTGGAAGGAAATCATTTTCGACCATGACAAGAAGACCGATTACCCGCTGCTGGGCAAGCACCGCGATACGAAATGCGTCAGTTGCCACAAAGGCGACCTGTACAAGGACAAGCTGAAGACATCCTGTTCCTCATGCCACGACAAGGACGACAAACATAAAGGCGAGGAAGGGAAGAAATGCGAATCCTGCCATCATGAGGATTCATGGGAAAAGGCTGAATTCGACCACAGGATCTCGCGTTTCCAGCTTACCGGCCAGCATACGTTGACCCAATGCAAGAAGTGTCATCTGACGGTGGTATTCAAGGAGGCCAAGTCGGATTGCGCGTCTTGTCACGGAAAGCAGGACGTGCACAAACGTACCCTTGGTACTGCTTGCGAAACTTGCCACAACACTCGCGACTGGAAGAACTGGGATTTCGACCACGACAAGACCAATTTCAAGCTTGACGGGAAGCACAAGGGGCTCAAGTGCATCGATTGTCACAATACCCCGGTAAGCAGCAAAGTGGTTCTGGCAGCAACTTGCGTCAGTTGCCACGAGAAGGACGACAAGCACAACGGCGATTTCGGCAACCAGTGCGATCATTGCCATGTCGGTTTGAACTGGAAAACGATCAAGGTGGGAAGCCGGCGCTGGATAAACCATTAACGTCAATAACGGACTGTTGCCGTTCATCAGCTGGCTGTGCCGTTCATGCTTTTGTGTCACAACCGATGAGCGGCCGAATGAAATTTCGAACACATGGCTACAATCGAGAATAGATAGGAAGCGGGAAAACTATTCACTTTTTGTAATGATGGATCGACATTTGCAGCGAGGTACCGATTATGAATACGCCAAGAACGAGCAATGACGTTGTGAAAATGGCTGCCGGAATGCTGATTGCCTTGATATTCAGCTTTTCATTCTTTTCGACTGCCGCACAGGCAGTGACAGTCGAAAACAACTTCGATCACTCGAAGACAGGGTTTGTTCTCAGACAAGTGCATGCAACCCTGAAATGCGAACAATGCCATGTCGACGGCATATTCAAGAACACTCCGAAAGATTGTGCCGGCTGCCATAACACCGGAACCAGAGTTGCCGCGCTTCCAAAGCCGATCAATCACATTCCAACAACGTTCTCCTGTGATACCTGCCATATCAGCGCTGCCAGCTTCCTGATAAAAAGCTTCAGCCATGTCACGATAACCGGTCAATGCGAGACCTGCCACAACGGGCAGTCGCTCGGTGTCGTGAGCAAACCGGCAAATCACTTTCCTACCCAGTCGCCTTGCGCGTACTGCCACAAGAATACCAGCACCTTCCTGAGCTACCAGGTCGACCATGTGGCGAATGGATATGTCGGCAACTGTTTCCAGTGCCATGGCGGTCCTGCAGGCGAGCCGGGACCGATAGGGACTTATCCCAACGTTGTTAGTTACAACGCGGCGACCCACTTCCCCTTGACCTCTTTCGGTACGACTCCGCCGGACTGCAATGCCTGCCATACCGGTTTTTCAACGTTCCTCGGGGCCACTTTTGCCCATACGCCGGGTTCCACCTGTACTTCCTGCCATCAGGGGCAATATGCAGGCGTGGTTTCGATCAATCGTTCGATACACATCCCGCTGCCGACCGGCTCTACATGCGCCAGTTGCCACCCGGATCCCACGACCCAGGTGCTCCCGACGTTCCTGGGTGTGGCTTTCCATACGACTACCATCGGCAATCCCCCGGCAGGCACCTGTTCGACCTGCCATAACGGAAGCTTCGTGTCGCAAAATGCGCAGACCAAGGGTGTAAACCATATACCGACCAGCGCAGATTGCGGGACATGTCACACCGGCCCAAGCGGAACGCCGGCCAACACGACCCTGAACTACACGACCTTCCTGGATGCGAAATTCCACCAGACCACCTTGGGAAATCCCCCGACGGTCGCATGCTCGACTTGCCATAACGGGAGCTATATTTCCGAGGGCGCGCAAACCAAGATCGCGGGGCATGTGGTGACGACTTCGGATTGCGTGTCGTGCCACACCGCAACGAATACCGCGACTTACACGACATTCCTGGGGGCCAGCTTTTCACATGTACCGGGGGTCTATCCCACTGCGTTCCCTGCGGATGGGGCGCCAGCCACACCGACATGCATGTCCTGTCACAATGGCTCTACGGCGACAGGCAAGGTTGCCGGCCATATCGTGACATCGGCGGACTGCAATTCCAGCGGTTGTCATTCCATGGCCACTGACGGTTGTCCTACCTGCGTGAATTTTTCCGGCGTGGTGTTCAACCATATCAATTCAACCACTGGATATACCTCGTTCGGAACGACCGCACCGTCACCGTACACCAAGCGCTGCGACAGTTGCCATAACGGGTCGACTTTGCTGGCTCAGCCCGTCAACACGGGACACATACCGACCTCCGGAGCCGATTGTGTTACTTGCCATACCCCGGCCAGCACGGGTTGTGGAAGTGGAGGGAATTGTTCGACATTCCTGAATGCGACACTCAATCACAGCACCGTTGCGGCCGGATCTTGCGGCACCTGCCACCAGGGGCAATATGCCGGTGTGGTATCCATCAATCCTGCAATTCATATTCCGCAATCATCCGGGAATGCCTGTGACGTCTGTCATACCAATGCAATTACCAACCTGCTCACCGCGTTTCCCGCCAACCCGACATTCCAGAATGTGATCTTTCACAAGACTTCCCTGGGAAATCCGCCGACGGGTTTATGCTCGAACTGCCATTCGGGGTCATATTTGTCGCAAAACGCTCAGTCCAAAAGCAGTGTGATCACGAACCATGTGGCGACAACGGCGGATTGTGTGACTTGTCATACAGCAACGAATACCGCCAATTACACTTCGTTCCTGGGGGCCGGCTTTACGCACTCCCCCGGAACCTATGGATCCTGGCCACCGGCGCAGCCGCCAACCCCGACCTGTGCGTCCTGCCACAATGGATCTACCGCGACCGGGAAAAATACCGGGCACCCGGTCACGGCTCTGGATTGCATGAGTTGCCACACTACCACTGTTCTTCAGGGGTGCCCGAACTGTACGCTTTTCGGAATACCGGCGGGCGTCATACATAACACCGCGCCATACAACACACCCGGTACCTGCGTGCAATGCCACAACGGCACGACTGCGATCGGGCTTGCCTCGGATACCGGACATATCCCGATCGGATCGGCGGGATGCGACCAATGTCACTCGGTCTATGACGGCGTTGGTTCCATCAACTTCAGTACAGCTGCCGTGTCCACGATCTCCGTGAGTGGCGTGACGAAGTACGGGATGAAACATTCGGCCGTAACCGGGCGCTGCGACAGTTGCCACAACGGCTCTTATACCGGTCAGGGATTGTTTGGTGCCGTAACCAAGGTATCCAACCATATCCCGACGACGATCATCAGCACGTCCGCCAATACGGATTGCACCAGTTGCCACTCGACGACGATCAATATCACGTCGGGCGCAGCTGATTGGGCAACCGGCGAAAGGATGAACCACAACAACGCGATGGGTGGAGCGCCGAACTACTGTGTGACGTGCCACCTCAAGGGCGTCACCTATTTATCCAGGGCGCAATTGATCAGTCATAACGGGGCCAGCACTTCCAAGGATTGTTCCAGTTCAAGTTGTCACAAGCCCTTGGGCAATAAAGGGACTGCGTATTCGTCGTGGGATTGATTTGTTAATTTGCAGACTTATGTTTCAAGCCGGCTTGGGTGAAGCCGGCTTGGTTGTTTTGAAATCGGGCGGCACAAATCATGTTCCGAATTAAATTGCATCGTTTGGTCCTGTCGTTTCTTGCGGTGATACTGCTGGATACGGTGTCCTCTTATGCGTCCGCCGAGATCATTGATGACATCACTGTTCATCAGGATGCAAGCGGAGGAACGGATGCGGTGATCAAATTCACTGTCCCGATCCAGTATCTGCGGCACTTTCCTCAAGGAAAATCAGGTTCCACTTCAATATACTTCAATATCCTCAATACCATTCCCGTCGACGAATGGCAGGATTACGAATCGCACCGGACGCCCCCTTCTGACATTGTTCAGGAGATCATGGTAACCACGCGTGATCCCAGCACGGGTCCCAAGATTCACATCACGTTCTATCGTCCCGCAGAATTTTCCGTCGGGATGGGAGGCGACAATCAGACGTTGGTGATCCATGTCAAACCAGTCGCGGCGCAGCAGGGTGGCGAGAAGAAGCCGGCTGCAGGACCATCCGGGACATCGATGCCGGTCGCAGCGGCGCCGGTCGCGGTGATCGCTGCAATTCCCAAACCGCCGTCGGTGGCACCCTCTGCAGGAACGCCAGCAGTCACTGCCGCTAATGAAAAATCGGCACCTGCAGCATTGGCACCCGCGGCGTCGGCGCCGGTTGCCCCCGCTGGTACGGTCACTGCACCCACAGTGACGCTGAAACGGTCCTCATCAAAACCCGTTCATATTCCGCTGGGTGGAAAAGACGGGCTCCCGCCATTTCCCGAAATAGACCAGTTCGTCCAGCAGGGAGCAACGCCTGCAAATCCGTCGCTGGCCGACAAGATTCTGATCGCGAACAATCAGGCGGCCGCGCTGATGGAAAATGGAGGGAACGCGCTTCTGACCGGCCAGACATTTGCCGCGATCGAATCGTTCAATCAGGTACTCAACCTGCCTCCGAACAAATATACGGAAGACGCCCAACTATGGGTCGGGATCGCGAAAGAAAGGTCGGGGCAACTACCCAAAGCCGTCCTGGAATTCAATGCCTATTTAAGACTCTACCCGGACGGGAGATATGCGAAGTGGGTCAAGGAACGGCTCGCCAAGCTGAAGCTGGCCCAGCCGGCGGTCTTCGCCGCATTGGATAAGCAATCCGCCGCTCCGTCCAGGGTGCAAAACACCGAATTCCAGTATTCGGAATTCGGCAGTCTGTCGATGTACTACTATCAGGGAGCAAGCCAGACCAATACCGTGGCGAGCGCGGGCGCTGTTCAGACGCCTACCACCTTTTCGCTGATAGACCAGAAATCCCTGATAACGAACCTCAACATGACCGCACGGTCGTACAACAACGAATATGACAATCGTCTGGTATTCCAGGACTTCTATGCGGCGAACTTCCTCCCGGGACAGCAAAACATTTCGATGCTGGGTGCGGCCTACTATGAGATGAAAGACCGGATAGTCGATTATTCATTCAGGATCGGCCGGCAGTCGGGCCTGGGTGGCGGGGTGATGGGCCGGTTTGACGGTGTTTCCGCAGGTTATGGGTTTGTCCCGAATTGGCGGGTGAATGTCGTTGCAGGCCAGTTGTCCGATTTCACCATCGACAGCAAACCCACTTTTTACGGAGCCAGCGTGGACTTCGGTACCAAGAGCCAGTTCGGCGGTTCGGTTTACGGGATCACCCAGCAGGTCAATGGCTTTAACGACCGGAGGGCAGTGGGCGGGAACCTGAGATATTTTGACCAGAAGTTCAACATCATGTCCATGGTGGACTACGACGTGCTGTTCAAGGCGCTGAATATTTTTACCGTGCAGGGAACCTTGAATGGCGGAGGGGTGGGCGGCACGGACTACAACTTCCTCCTGGATCGCCGCAGAAGCCCGGTCCTGGATGTGAGAAATGCGATCAATGGCACCACCTCGACGATCGCGACCCTGATGCAGAACGGTTGGTCGATGAGCGACCTGATCCTGCTGGCAGACCAACGAACGACCGTCTCGAATATGGCGCAAGTCGGCATGACCAACCACCTGAGCGAAAAATGGTTCGTCGGCACCGACTTCAGCATTGCAAAGACAGCAGGCATGATTGCCAGCGGAACGCTGCTGCCGGACGGTACCACCGGAGTGGAAGGGTTCGTGCCGGCGATTCCTTCCACGGGCAATACCTGGACGATTACCGAAAGAGCGACCGGCCTCGGGGTTATCCGTTCGCAAGATACGACGAACTTCAGCGTGAGTTACTCCAAGGGCGCGCTGATCACTGCCGAAGGATTCCAGGCCAGCAACCATGTCGATCTGCAAGAAAAATGGACACTGGATTCGACTTTCGTCCTGAATTTTCAATCCGACAACACCGGCGGCAAAATGAACGATGTCGCGCCGACAATAAGAGTGGCCTACAAATTGAGAAGGAATCTGTCCACAGATGCGCAATTGGGGCTTGACTGGAACAAGACCTCCTCGAGCGTATTGCAGTCCACTTCGACCGCATTGCGGGAATTCGTTGCGTTCGGCTTCCGCCTGGATTTCTGACGGAATCCCGAAATCAGCCCCGGCTGGGCGAGGCCTCTCAGGCCACCGTCACCGTCTTGTCCAGATACACATCCTGAATCGCATTCAGCAGCGCCACGCCGTCCTGCATCGGTTTCTGGAATGCCTTGCGGCCCGAGATCAGCCCCATGCCGCCGGCACGCTTGTTGATGACTGCCGTGCGTACCGCCTGCTGCAGATCGTTCTTCCCCGACTCGCCGCCGGAGTTGATCATGCCGACGCGTCCCATGTAGCAGTTCGCCACCTGGTAGCGCACCAAGTCGATCGGGTGGTCGGTGGTCAACTCGCTGTACACCTTCGGGCTGGTCTTGCCGAACTTGATGGCGTTGTAGCCGCCGTTGTTCTCGGCCATCTTCTGCTTCACGATGTCGGCGTTGATGGTGACGGCCAGGTGGTTGGCCTGCCCGGTGAGATCGGAAGCGACGTGGTAGTCCTTGTCGGCAGTCTTGAACGCCGGGTTGCGCAGATAGGCCCACAGAATGGTCGCCATGCCGAGTTCGTGCGCGTGTTCGAAGGCATCCGAGATCTCCTGAATCTGGCGGCGCGAGTGCTCCGAGCCGAAGAATATCGTTGCACCGACTGCTACCGCGCCCATGTCGAACGCCTGATCCACGCTGGCGAAGATCGTCTGGTCATAGATATTGGGATAGGTCAGCATCTCGTTGTGGTTGATCTTCACCACGAAAGGGATTTTGTGCGCGTAGCGGCGCGCCACGGAACCCAGCACACCCAATGTGGAGGCGACCCCGTTGCAGCCGCCCTCGATGGCGAGCTTGACGATATTCTCTGGGTCGAAATAGATCGGGTTGGGCGCGAACGATGCGCCGCCGGAATGTTCCACGCCCTGGTCCACCGGCAGCAGCGAGAGGTAACCGGTATTGGCCAGGCGCCCTTGTCCGTACAGGGCCTGCAAACTGCGCAGCACCCCGGTCTTGCGATCCTTCATGGCCACGACGCGATCCACAAAATCGGGCCCCGGCAGGTGCAGCGATTCCCTGGGTATCCCGGTACAGCGATGCTTCAACAGATGTTCCGCTTCTTCGCCCAGCAATTGCACGATGTTCGTCATGATTTGGCTCCCGGGATGGTTGGAATGGCCCGGTCATCTTACTCCCATGCGCATGGTTTTTGGTATCCAGGATCAATCGCCTGCACGCATGCGGCAGTCGGATGAATCGATACAGGACATTGATTGAAATTGATTATCCGATATTCCGACGAGCGGCTTATTCTGGGCAACGAGGTGTGTATTAAACTGAATATCGACCAATCCGAAATGGGGCCTCAAAATTCTTCACTCTCTTAATATCAATGCCGGCAAATGGTGTCTAAGCCTTGTGATTTGTGTCGTATCGGCTCTGGCAGGGTGTGGCGGCGGCGGGGCATCAGCGCCGCCAGTCACCTTGAGCAGCATCGCCATCAGTCCGGATCCTGTCTATATCGGGATAGGCACGACTCTCCAGCTGGCGGCGACAGGAACCTATTCGAACGGGACCACTGCCGATCTGACTTCCCAGGTCACGTGGACATCCGCCAATTCCGCAGTTGCCACTGTTGCGGCCTCGGGTGTCGTCAACGCGGTCGGTGCAAGTGGCGCAACTACAACCATCAGCGCATCTTTGGGTAGCGTGATTGCACCTGCAGTTACCCTCACGATCACGTCCGCAGTTTCTGTCTCTTCGTATGGACTTAATTTTGCCCGCTATGACCACACGGCGACGCTGCTTAACGATGGTACAGGTAGAGTATTGGTGGCAGGTGGCTACAATAATGTCGCTCTTGCCAGTGCCGAACTGTACGACCCGGCCACAGCAAAGTGGATAACAACTAATGGAAATATGGGCGTGGGCCGCCGTGACCATACGGCCACACTTCTGTCTACGGGGCAGGTATTGCTGATTGGTGGAGGGACAGCTTCGGGTGATCTCGACAGCGCCGAGTTATACACCCCGAGCACAGACACTTGGGTATCGTACCCCCACATCCTAACGACGACACGTTCCTACCATACCGCCACTTTGCTGAATCCTTTAGTTAACGGGGGTAAAGATTTAGTGCTGGTGGTCGGTGGAAGCGTGCCCGCCCCAGGCAGTACAGCTATCACAGCCGACCTTTACGAACCATCGATTGCGGCGTCTGCGGTGGCAGTACCAGACAGTTCGCCGCGTTACTCGCATACTGCTACCTTGCTTGCCAATAACAGCGTCTTGGTGGCAGGAGGATTTGATTCCGCTGCGGCCAGTGTGCTTGCCACAGCCGAGTTGTTTGATCCGATGGGAACAACAGAGCAACAAACCGACAATCTTAAAACGGGGCGTTATCTGCATAGTGCGACCTTGCTTCAGGATGGCAGAGTGTTGGTCGTTGGAGGACTGGATGCCCTGGGTAATGCCCTCGCCAGCGCCGAGCTGTACGATCCGACAGCGGCATCTGGATCCAAGTGGACTTCGACCGGAAATCTGACTATCCCGCGCTTTGGGCACATCGCAACGCTGATGCCCAATGGTCAGGTTCTGGTGATGGGCGGGAGGAACGCCAGCAACCCAACCCTGTCCAGCGCCGAGATATACGATTCAGCCACGGGGAAATGGAGCGGAACGGCCAATCTTCAAACTGGTCGCGCCGTGTATAGCGCCACGCTGCTTAACAAGGGCACAAATGCCGGTAGCGTACTTGTGGTGGGAGGGGAGGGGACAGTCAACGGCAATTATGTCGTGCTCTCCAGTGTCGAGATACATAACTGAAGACGCAACATTTGCACGACCTGATTGCTTGGCGATCTGATGGGATGCGACTGGCGGCAAAACGGGTAACTCGACGAGCTTCATCGGTGTCTTCCGACTACCAGATTTGCGCCCAAGTGCTCCAGCCATAGCGAGTTCCAAACCAGTTCTGCGCTTGGCTGGTGGTGAAGGGGCGCAACTTCGCTATCAGTTATTGTCATTATGAATTGCGTTGACCGTTTTTTATTATTCAAAGCGAAAAGACTCCACGGGTTCATCCGCGAGATGAAAGCACAATTTGCTCAGAGAACGAACGTTCTGTATAATGACGGCCGTATTCTGAAGCGTAGGCATTGCTTGTCAGTCTGTGGAGATGCAATCCCTGCAACAGGAACCCTCTGCAATGACTGGGTTGCTTTTGCCTGGTACAGCAAGAATTTCATTCGATCTGGCGTAACGGGACTATCTCCAGCTTACAGGCAATTGAAAAGAATTCGTTATGGAACTTCGCAAAGTCACTTATCGAATGTATCCCGGCACCCGCCAGACTGAAAAGCTGGAAGAATTACTCGGGTTGCATCAGCGCGTGTACAACACCGCACTGGAAGAGCGCATCCGGGTGTACGGCGAGACCAGCAAAACACTTGGCTTTGCTGCTCAATGCAAAGAACTCACGTCATGGCGCAAGCAGTGCGAAGCACTGGCAGCGGTCAATGCCCAATCGCTTCAGGTTACGCTCAAACGTCTTGACTTGGCATATGCCGCATTCTTCCGTCGTGTCAAAGCGGGAGAGACGGCTGGCTTCCCGCGCTTCAAACCGATTCAACGATTTGCCGGATGGGGTTACAAGACTCACGGTGACGGATTCCGCCTGCAGGCCGGTGACAAGATGCGGCACGGACATGTTCGGCTTTCCGGGGTCGGCATGGTCAGGGTGCGCGGACAAGCCAGAACGCCCGGCGCAGTCAAGACTGCCGAGGTGCAACACAAAGGCGGTCGCTGGTATTTGTCTGTAACGGTTGAATGCAATCCACAGCGAGCAAGCGGAACACTGGCAATGGGGCTGGACTGGGGTTTGGAATCATTTGCCACCGTTTGCTCCAGTGACGAAAAAACACACTCAGTCGCCAATCCACGATTTCTGGATAAACCGCAACGTCAGATACTCAAAGTGTTGCAGCAAGCGGTCTCTCGCAAGAAGGACAAACGCACCAACAATCGCCGTAAGGCCGTTGCATTGTTATCGGCCGAGTCACGCAGGATAGCCAATCGCCGCAAAGATTTCTTGCACAAGACTTCCGCTGGCCTGGTCAATCAATACGGATTGATTGCCACTGAGCAATTGAGCGTCAAGAACATGACCGCGTCCGGTGGCGCGCACAAAAGAGGACTGAATCGCAGCATTCTGGATACCGCACCGTCAACTTTCCTTAACCTGCTCAAGACCAAAGCGGAAGAAGCTGGGTCATTGTGGGTGGAAGTGCCAACCCGTCAGGTTAAACCTAGCCAGACGTGTCACCGGTGTGGTAGCCAGTGCAAGAAACTCTTGTCCGAACGAAGACATCAGTGCGATTGCGGCGCAAGCTGCAGTCGTGATGAAAACGCGGCAAGGGTCATGTTACATTGGGCGTTATACGGTAACGCCACCGGGCAGGAACTGTCCGAGGTGGGGAACGGTAGTCGTTTAGCCGCGCAGAACCACGAAATTCCACATATAGCCGCTTTGGTGGCTTGGGTGGGGTAGTTCATCTGTATAATTTTGGGTATTCCAACTTCACCGACCGATATCCCATGAAAAAGATCACTCTAGGCACGCCACTTTCACCCTCCGCGACCAAAGTCATGCTGCTCGGCAGCGGTGAACTCGGCAAGGAAGTCATCATTGCGCTGCAGCGCCTGGGCGTGGAAGTCATTGCCGTGGATCGCTACGAGAATGCGCCGGGACACCAAGTGGCGCATCGGGCGCATGTCATCAACATGGCGGACGGTGCGGCATTGCGCGCGCTGATCGAGAAAGAAAAGCCCGATGTCATCGTGCCGGAGATCGAAGCCATCGCCACCGACATGCTGGTGCAGATTGAGAAGGAAGGCATGGCGCGGGTCATTCCGACAGCCCGCGCAGCGCAGCTCACCATGAACCGCGAAGGCATCCGCCGCCTGGCTGCCGAGACATTGTGGTTGCCGACTTCCCCTTACAAGTTCGCAAACAGCCTGGAAGAAATGATCGCCGCCACCTCGGCGATCGGCTTTCCGTGCATCGTCAAGCCTGTGATGTCGTCCTCCGGCAAAGGACAATCGAAAGTGGACAACGCCGACGAAGTGAAGGCCGCATGGGATTACGCCGCCAGCGGCTCGCGCGTGAACCAGGGCAGGGTCAGCGTCGAGGGTTTCATCGACTTCGATTACGAGATCACCCAGCTCACAGTGCGTGCGATCGGTGAAAGCGGCGAAACCGAGACATATTTCTGCGACCCCATCGGGCATGTGCAGGTGCATGGCGATTACGTCGAAAGCTGGCAGCCCATGCCCATGTCCTCTCTGGCGCTGCAGCGCTCGCGCGATATCGCCAGGAAGGTCACCGAGGAATTGGGCGGACTGGGCATCTTCGGTGTCGAGCTTTTCGTGAAAGGCGACCAGGTCTGGTTCAGCGAAGTCAGCCCGCGTCCGCACGACACCGGCATGGTGACGATGTGTACCCAGCGTTTCAACGAATTCGAGCTGCATGCCCGCGCCATCCTCGGTTTGCCGGTCGACACGACGTTGCGCGCACCGGGCGCGAGCGCGGTGATCTACGGCCAGATGGACGAGAAGGGCATCGCGTTCAACGGCGTCGCCGACGCGTTGCGCGTGCCGGAATCAGATATTCGCCTGTTCGGCAAGCCCGAAGCATTCAAGAAACGCCGCATGGGCGTGGCGTTGGCGAACGGCAAGGATACCGATGAGGCGAGGGCGCGTGCCAAACTGGCGGCGAGCAAAGTCATTCCCGTCAAAGCGTAATGATCACAGGTATCCAGCACGCTGCTTTCCTGACGAGCGATCTTGCCAGGTCGCGTGCGTTTTACGAGGGCGTGCTTGGTTTGCGTGTTTCTGCCAGCCGTCCGCAGATGAGTTATGACGGCGTGTGGTACGACATCGCGCCCAACCAGCAGATACACCTTATGCTGCTGCCCGATCCCGAGGCGGGCTTGCAGCGCCCTGCACATGGCGGGCGCGACAGGCATGTGGCATTGGGCGTGCAAGATTTTGCACAATTGAAGACCAGGCTGGATGCGGCCGGCATAGCCTATACGCAGAGCCAATCCGGTCGCCGCGCCCTGTTCTGCCGCGATCCGGACCAGAATGCGCTGGAATTCAACGAGGTCTCAGCCTGATGCAGCAATCCGCAATCGAAACAGGCACCAGCCCAAAAGCGTGGTATCAGACAGCGTGCGAGCGCTCCGGCTTCATTTGCGATGAGCGGCAGATCGCCGCGATAGACCAGCTGGAAGCGTTGTGGCAGCAATTGGTCGAGTTCAAGAACAAGCGCAACCAATTCCTCGGGCGCAGCCTGCTCAGTCCGAACGTGCCCAAGGGGCTGTACATCTGGGGAGGGGTAGGGCGCGGCAAGACATTCCTGATGGACGGCTTTTATCACTGCCTGCCTTATCGCCGCAAACGCCGCATCCATTTCCACAACTTCATGGTCGAAGTGCATCACGAGATGAAACTGCTCGCGCATGAAAGCGATCCGCTGATGGCGCTGGCCGACAAGATCGAGCGCTCTACGCGCCTGCTGTGCCTGGACGAGTTTCATGTGGACGATATTGCCGATGCGATGATCCTCGGGCGCCTGCTGGGGGCGTTGCTGGAGCGCGGTGTGGTGTTGCTGACCACGTCCAACTATGCGCCGGACGATCTGTATCCGAACGGCCTGCAGCGCCAGAATTTCCTGCCGGCCATCGCTTTGCTCAAGAGCGAATTGAAAGTCCTGCATCTCGATAGCGATACCGATTACCGCATGTTGCAGATGGAGCGCGATCCGCTCTTCATGTTGTCCGCCGATCCGGCAACCGAAGGGCATATGAAGTCCTTGTTCCAGCGCCTCACGGCGGGAATGCATAGCGAAACGCATACTGTCCGGGTGAGGAGGATCGATATCCCGGTCAGGCGTGCGGCGCGGGAAGTGGTCTGGTTCGATTTCAATGAACTGTGCGGCGGAATCCACGACCAGTCGGACTATCTCGAGATCGCCTATCGCTATCCGACGATCTTCCTGTCGGGCATCCCGAAAATGTCGGCCGAGAACGGCGCAGCGGCGAGGCGCTTCACCTGGCTGATCGATGTCCTGTACGACAATCATGTCAAACTGGTGGCGTCATTCGATACCGGGCTGGCTGAGCTGTACGGGGACGCCAAGCATGACAGCGAAGCGCAGCGCATCGCGAGCCGCCTGACCGAGATGCAGACCCGGCACTACCTGGAACTGCCGCACCGGACCCGCGGCGTGACCTTGAGCGAACCCCATCCCGGCTAGCCGTCCTCCGGTTTCTATTCCTGCTTTTGGATATAGGACGTGAACTGATCCGCGGGCAGCGGCTTGCTGAAGTAATATCCCTGGACTTCGTCGCATCCCTGCAGGCGCAGGAATGCCAGCTGGCCTGCCGTTTCCACGCCTTCCGCGATGGTCTGCATGCCCAGGCTGCTGGCCATGTTGATGATGGCGGCGACGATGGCCTTGTCGTCCGGGTCGTCGGTGATGTCGTGCACAAAGGATTGATCTATCTTCAGCTTGTATACCTTGAAGCGCTTCAGGTAGCTCAATGAAGAGTAGCCCGTGCCGAAATCGTCGATCGACATGCGGATGCCCAGGGCATGGAGCTTGTCCATCATCTCGACGGCCGCCTGCGGATCGTCCATGGCGACAGCTTCTGTCAGTTCCAGCTCCAGATATTCGTGCGGCAATCCCGCCTCGTCGAGGATGCCGGTGACCAGTTCCGGCAGGTTGGGCTGGCGGAACTGTGCGGCAGACAGGTTGACTGCCATCACCATCGGCGGAAGCCCGTGAGCCATCCAGTCTTTCAATTGCCTGACCGCGGTGCGCAGGACCCACTCACCGATCTGGATGATCTGGCCGCTGTCCTCCGCGATCGGTATGAACTCGGCGGGCGAGATGGCTCCCAGTTCCGGATGCTGCCAGCGCAGCAAGGCTTCTGCACCGACGACGTGGCCATCCCGTATCAGTATTTGAGGCTGGTAGTGCAATTGCAGCTGGCCGCGCGACAGCGCCTGGCGCAATGCATTGCCCAATTGCAGGGCGCGGGCCGAATGCGCCTGCATCTCCGGCGTGAAGAACCGGAAAGCATTCCGGCCATCCTGCTTGACGCGGTACATGGCGGTATCGGCATTTTTTGAGAGCGTCTCGAAATCTTCTCCGTCATAAGGATAGATGGCGATGCCGATCGAGCAGGTGGCGACGAGTTCATGCCGTTCGATCTGGGATGGTCTGGAGATCGCCTCCATCAGCTTTGTGGCGACATGGACCGCGCCCTTTTCATCTGTGCCCGGCAAGATCAGGATGAATTCGTCGCCGCCCTGGCGCGATATCGTATCTTCCTCGCGCAATGTCGTTTTGAGCCGGGCAGCGACTTCCATCAGCAGCTGGTCGCCGACGGAATGCCCGAGTGTGTCGTTGATATCCTTGAAGCGATCGAGGTCGAGGAACATGACCGTCAGTTGTTCGCCACTGCGCTGCGCCAGACTGAGGGCGAATTTGAAGCGTTCGTTGAGCTGGGTGCGGTTGGGCAGGCCGGTGAGCTGGTCGAAATGCACCAGTTTTTCGATACGTTCCTCGGTTCGCTTTTTTTCGGTGATGTCTTCCTTGATCGCCAGATAGTGCGTCAACCGTCCGTCGGCTTGCCGCACCGGTGAGATCAGCACCGACTCGAAGTATTCGGTTCCATCCTTGCGCTTGTTGCACAATTCGCCCTGCCACGATTCGCCGCTGGCAAGGTGTGCCCACATCTCTTCGTACGTCGATTTGGGCGTTTTCCCGGATTGCATGATGCGCGGGTTCTCACCGATCAGCTCGGCCAGGCTGTAACCGGTCACCCTGATGAAATTCGCGTTGGCGTACTCGATTTTTGCATCCAGATCGGTGATGACGATGCTGTTCGGGCTTTGCTCGACAGCCAGCGACAGCTTGAGCAGATCTTCTTCCAGGCGCTTGCGTTCGGTTTCGCCGGCAAAGCGCTCCAGCGCGAAGCTCACGTCCATCGCCATTTCGAGCAGCAGGTTGCGTGCCGCTTCGTCGAAGGCATAGGCTTCGCCCGCGTACAAGGTTATTACGCCAACAACAGCATCGCGGCACAGCAGCGGGATCGATGCCGATGCTCCCCACCCGAATCGCGTGCCGCGCTCATGCCAAGGCGCAGTGGCCGGATCGTTAATGAAATCCTGGCACCAATAGGGCCGGTTCTCGCGCAAGGCAGTGCCGGTCGGTCCGCGTCCGGCAGGATCGTTGGCATCCGTCGAGATCTGGAGACTTTCAAGGTATTCCGTGCCCGAGCCGAAGGAGGCGACCGCTTTCACCTGCTTGTTCTGCTTATCCACCATGCCGATCCACGCCATTTTCATGCCGCCGAAATTCACGGCGTCGCGACAGATGATGGGGAAAAGCTCATCGATATCGGAGCAACGGACGATGGCCTGATTGCATTGACTCAACGCAGCATAGAGTTTGGTGAGCCGCAGTATCTGCGCTTCGTTCGCCTTGCGTTGCGTGATGTCGCGCGCCAGGGCGATGAAATGCGGTTCTTCCGCTGCAGAGGTCTGCATTCTGGAGACGGAAAGTTCGAACCAGAATGTTCCGCCGGGCAGGGATAGTTCGTACTCCTTGCCGCTCGACCGGCCGGTTTCATCCGCTTCGCGGATGGCGGACATGCAGACAACTGCCACCGCGGGTGGCATGACCTCGGCGATGCTTTTTCCCAAAAAGGCTTCTGCCGGGGCAGCCAGCAGATCATTGCGCGAAGAGTGGTATCTGAAAAAATGTCCGTCCGGGCCTACTTCGAAGAGCAAATCCGGTATGGCGTCGAGCGTCGATTGCAACTGGATATTCAAGGCTGAAAGCTGCTGAGTCCTTATTTTGATCTGTCTGCGCAAAACCACTGCACCAAGCAGCGACAACAGCAGCAACGCGCTGATAAGCAGCAGGGCTTGCCAGAACGCGGGCGGGATGGAGGGGGCCGGAATGTGGCCACCCCAGCGCTTCAGGATATTGAAATATATGGAGTTCGGATCGGCAACCCAGACCGACAGGTTCCTGTCTATTCCGTTCAGCAGGTCCGGCCTGTGTCCCCGGGCTGTTACATAGAACAGGCGCACGGGTTGAAAAATGACCGGGGTTTCGACCAGGTGGTAATCGTGTTCATGAAAATCGCCGAACTCATGGCTGGAGATCGCCGCGTCTGCCCGGCCGGATTGGGCCAGCCGAAAGGCTTCTTCGAGGGTCCTGGTCGGGATCAGCTGTGCTTTCAGGTCGAACCCCGCCAGCATATCCGCGATCGCTTTTTCCTGGATGCCTCCTTCCAGCAAAGCGATGCGTTTGTTACTGAGGTCGAGGACGGAGGCGATCCTTGCGTCGTTGCGGCTATATATTTGCGACCAGCTGTAGAGGGCCGGGGTCTTGTGGAAATCGAAACGCAGGTTGCGTTCGGCGGAGTAGGCGATGTCGGGCATGAGGTCGATACCGCCTTCTTCGAGCTTCTTCAGGCAGTCTTCCCATTTGCAGGACACGTAGCTCAGTTGCCAGTCTTCCTTGTCCGCGACCGCTTTCAGGATATCGATCAGGATGCCAGACGCGTTTCCTTTGGTATCGGTGAAGACCTTGGGTTCGTTCTCATAGATGCCGACACGTACTTCCGACGCACCGGCATTTCCCGTCAGGCAAAGGAAACCCAGGCAGAGGAGTACGCGCAGTGTCGGCATCATGTTCGGGAGCACAGCTAAAGCAGTTTGCCCGCCCCCGGCCGCGGAGGCTTATGAACCATTATGCAAGCGGGTGTCGTAAGTCGACTGGCATGCGGCATTGGCCGACTCCAGCGTTTTTGCCGCTTCGTCCATGACGGCGGGTGGGATGGTGAACAGGCCCGGTTTGTGCCGTACCGGCTTCTGGTTCTTGGCGAGGAACTCTTCCTTCGCCTGTTCCGCGATGGCTTTGCAGGCCGTGAGGTCGGCCATGATCGTTGCCTCGAATTTCGCCCTGGCTTCGGCTGCTGCCTTTGCCCTTGCCATCGCTTGGGCGCGTGCCTGCGCCATTGCTACCCGCATTTCCTCGGCGGCCTTCAGTTCCTGTTTGTTGAGGTAATCCAGATAACCCCATGTTCCGGCCGCAAGCACGATAAGCACGACAGCAACGATCTTTTTAAGCATTTACTTCCCCCAAGTGATTGATATCAGCAGGCATCATGATAAACCAATTCAGGCCGATTTTGCCCGGCCGAAGCGCTGAGATATGCAATCGATGGGCCAGGCATTCCTTCCTTCGCGTTCTTGCGTGCGCCGATGCGCCGGTATTACGGTGCCGGATTCGGATACAGCCTGTGCACTGCTTCTATCTTTTCCAGGGTTTCTGCAGTCAGCGTCACCTCGGCGCTGGCCAGATTTTCCCTGAGTTGCTGCGGCGTCGTGGCGCCGAGGATGACGCTGCCGGTGAACCAGCGCGTCCTGGCAAAAGCCAGTGCCATCGTCGCCGGAGCAAGTCCGGCTTCCTGTGCGATGCGCACGTATTCCTTTGCGGCAGGCTGCACGTTGGGTTTCTCGTAACGCTGGCCGAAACCGGGAAAAAGCGTGATCCGTCCTTTTGCCGCCGGATCGGTAAAGTATTTGCCCGTGAGCCAGCCGAAAGCCAACGGGCTGTAGCCCAGCAGGCTGACGTTGGCGTGACGGCAAGTTTCGGCGAGTCCGCTCTCGAAGGTGCGGTTCAACAGGTGGTAGGCGTTCTGGATGCTGACGATTTTCGGCAAACCGTGTTGCTCCGCGCAACGCACAAATTCGGATACTCCCCATGGGGTCTCGTTGGAAAGGCCGATGTGGCGGATCTTTCCCGCTGCGACAAATTCCGCGAGGACTTGCAGTTGCTCGGCGATGGGCGTGCTGTCGCGTTCCTGCGTCACGTCGTAGCCGGTGGCGCCGAACATCGGGACGTAGCGGTCCGGCCAGTGGAGCTGATACAGATCGATGTAGTCGGTCTGCAATCGGCGCAGGCTGCCGTCGACGGCAGCGGTGAGGTTTTCGCGGTTGATGCGCGGGGTTTCGCGTATCCATTTGAATCCCCGCCCGGGGCCGGCGATCTTGGTGGCGACGACGAGTTTGTCGCGCTGTTGCCGCTTGAGCCAGGTGCCGACGTGACTCTCGGTGCGATGCGCGGTTTCGGCGCGCGGCGGAACGGGGTACATCTCGGCGGTATCGATGAAGTTGACCCCCTGCGATACGGCGAGATCGAGTTGCGCATGGGCCTCCGCCTCGCTGTTCTGTTCGCCGAAGGTCATCGTGCCGAGAGACAGCGCCGAGACGCTCAAGCCGCTGCTGCCCAATGTTCTGTATTCCATGATTGCTCCTCAATATCCGGGTGAAGTTATTTTAATCCGTTCATCGTGCTAGCATCCCGACATCATGACGACTGTCCTGTTTTCGTTTATTCCGCTTGACCCGGGTGGTGAATTGCAGCCTGCCGGCAAAGAACATCTGGCTGTTCGACTGGGGGTAAAGAATCGCTGGTGCTTGCCGCAAACAATCAAGGGTGTGTTGTTAGTTGAGAGGTGATATGGACAAGACAAGCATGATGCATTATCTGCCTGAGCTTGAAAGGGACGCCATTGAGCGCAGGCTGGCTGAATTGAAGGCTATGCATCCAGACCTGGGAGTTTGTGTGCTGCTGCCGGAAGCCGAGAAGGACAAAGTCGGAGTGTTGCAGTCGGCTTTTGCGGGGTGCAAGGTTCCGTTGATGGGCGCGATCTTCCCTGCATTGGTCAAGGAAGGCCGTTTTGTCACCAGCGGCGCGTGGCTGCTCTGCTTCGTCGAAATGCCCTATTTCGTGTTGCAGGAGGACCTGCCTCCGCTGGCCGCGGAAGCAGAGCTGGTCGCCGAGAAGATCGCCGGCGACATAAGGGCACAAATCGACAGTACATCCGATTTCACGCTGTTCATGCTGTTCGATGCCATGGTGCCGAATATCGGCACGCTCCTGGACAACCTGTATCTTCATCTCGCGAACCGCGTTCACTATGCCGGAGCCAATGCAGGCAGCGAATCCTTCCAGCCGATGCCATGTCTGTTCGACGGTGAGCGCACGGTGCAGAATGGTGTGCTGCTGATGTTGCTAAGGCACCACAAGGGGGCGATCCTGGAGCACGGCTATCAAACCAACCCGCATACCTCTTATGCGACATCGACCAGCGGCAATTGCATCTCCCAGATCGATTGGCGTCCCGCCTTTGATGTATATCGGGAACTGGTGCACGAACATTATGGCGAAGAAGTCACCGCGAAGAATTTCTACCAGTATGGCGTTCATTTTCCGTTCGGCATCGTGCGCGCCAATCACCATGTCCTGGTGCGCATTCCGGTCATGCTGGCCGATGACGGTTCGCTGTTCTGTGTGGGGGAAGTGCCCGCCAATTCCGTCCTGACCCTGCTCAAGGCTCCGACCGTGCGCACGGTCGAGACGCTGCATAATGTGGCGGAAGGCCTGAAAGCCCTGAACGGGGACATCGAAGGTGCCGAGTTGCTGTTGTTCTATTGCGCCGGGCGGCGCCTGCATCTCGGGATACCGATGGCGACGACCGAACTGGAGGCATTTGCCGGGCTGACGCAGGCGTCGCAGGTCGCCGGTGCGCTTTCGCTCGGCGAGATCGGCGGATCGACGGTGAACGGTTACCCGCTGTTCCACAATGCCACGTTGGTGGCCTCGCGCTGGTAGCATGGAGCGCGACGATGTCCTGCCGGTGCTGTATGACCTCGCTGTCACCATCGGCAGCGAGATCAGCGTCAAGCCTCTCCTTACGCGCACCCTGCAGCGCCTGCTGTATCACACTTCGTTTTCGGCCGGATTCATCTGCCTGGATGTTCCCCCGTGCCACAAGGCAGACCGCCAGGTCGAAGTTCGCCTCGATGCAGTGGTCGGCGATTTCGACCTGATCGGAGTGATCGGCAAGACCATCGCTTTGCCGTGTGCGTTGATCTGCGAAACGGCAGGGCCCGAGGCCGGACAGGCCGCATTATTGTCCGCGTTGCGTTGCACGCAGACTCAATACCGGGTTTATCTCAGGTTACCTATCGATCATTGCGGCGTGATCGTGCTGCTGGCGGTCGAACGACCGGAAACAAAACTTCCCCTGACAACGATGCTGCAACCGGTGCTGGCTCACTTGGCCAAAGCCATCATGCTGTGCCGCAACAACGACGCCCATACCAGCGGCTTGATCAATCAGCGCGACCTGCTCGAGAAAGTGTTCGAGAGCAGCCATTCCGGGGTAATGATCACGGACGCGGAAGGGCGTATCGTCGAAGTCAATCCCGCATTCACGCGCATCACCGGCTACGCATCTGAAGACGTGTATGGCAGGAACCCGAATCTGCTGGCTTCGGGGCGCCATGACCATGAGTTTTATCGAGAAATGTGGGACGACATCAAGACCAGCGGGCACTGGGAAGGCGAGATATGGAATCGTCGCAAGAACGGAGAGGTGTATCCGGGCTGGCTGAACATCAATCCGGTGCGGGACGCGAATGGCGCACTGCTCCATTACGTCGGCATGTTCTCGGATATCAGCAAACGCAAGGAAGCCGAAGCGCAGATACATCAGCTTGCCTTTTATGATCCGCTGACCGATTTGCCCAATCGCCGCCTGCTGATCGAACGTTTGCAGCAGGCATTCGCGTTTGGCATGCGTAGCGGCCAGCATGGCGCGGTGCTGTTCCTCGACTTGGATAATTTCAAGGCGCTCAACGACACCAGAGGCCATGATGTCGGCGACCAACTGCTGACCGAAGTGGCGAAGCGGCTCAACAAATGCGTGCGCGACGGGGACACCGTGGCCCGCCTGGGGGGTGACGAATTCGTGGTGGTGCTGGAATCCTTGAGCTCCGCCCCGGATGATGCAGCCGCCCAAGCGGATACGGCAGCCGAGAAGATACGCGATGAACTGAGCAGGCCGTACCTGTTGGCCGATCACACTTGCCATACCACGCCGAGCATAGGCGTTGTCCTGTTCCGGGGGCAGCAGCAAAGCCTGGATGAGGTGATGAAATTTGCCGATACGGCAATGTACCAGGCCAAGACGGCCGGCCGTAACACGATTCGTTTCTATGATCCGGTGATGCAGGCGGCGGTCGAGGCGCGTGCCGAACTCGAGGAAGACCTGAGACATGCCCTTGAACTTCGGCAACTGCTACTGTTCTACCAGATACAGATGGATAACCGGAATCATCCCATCGGGGCGGAAGTGCTGTTGCGCTGGCAACACCCCGGGCGGGGCTTGATCTCTCCGGCGCAATTCATTCCCCTGGCTGAAGAGACCGGACTGATCATACCTGTCGGACTTTGGGTGTTGCAGACCGCGTGCGCACAACTCAAGACCTGGCAGGGCGACGAGCGAGCTCGGAACCTGACGTTGGCGGTGAACGTCAGCGCGAAACAGTTCCGCCACCCGGATTTCGTTGTGCAAGTTCAGCGCACGCTGGCGGAATCCGGTGCGAAGCCCGGATTGTTGAAGCTCGAACTGACCGAAAGCATCGTGCTGGAAGACGTGGAGGATGCCATCGCCAAAATGCGCGAGCTGAAGGAGGCGGGCGTGAGTTTCTCGATGGACGATTTCGGGACGGGCTACTCCTCGCTGCAATATTTGAAACGCCTGCCGCTGGACCAGATCAAGATCGACCAGTCCTTTGTGCGCGACATCGTCACGGATTCGAATGGCGCAGCCATCGTGCAAACCATCATAGCGATGGGCGAGATGCTGGGACTGAACGTCATCGCCGAGGGCGTGGAGACCGAAGCCCAGCGCGAGTTTCTGGATCTGCGCGGATGCCATGCTTTTCAGGGTTTCCTGTACGGCCGTCCGGCGCCACTGCAGGATTTCGAAGCGCGCCTGAGGGAAGAAAGCGATGTCCACCTATAACGTCAATCTGCATGAGGCGGTCTATTCCCTGTCCGATGCGCTCGATCTGGTCGGCGTCACGCATATCCATCACGGCAAACGCGTTGCCTATCTGGCCACTGAGTGCGGCAAGCAGCTGGGCTGGAGCGGGCCTCGCCTGGACGAGCTTTTTCAGGCGGCGATTTTGCACGACAGCGGCGTGTCCAGAACGACGGTGCATGCCAGACTGACCCAGCTGGCATGGGAAGACGAGGCGGATCATTGCAGGCTCGGTGCGGAATTGCTGGCCGGCAGCCCTTTGTTGAAACACCTGTCGGATACAGTGCTGCACCACCACACGCATTGGACTGTGCTCAAGGACCTGGATCTGCCGCTGGAGGTCAAGCTGCGCGCAAACTGCATCTACATGGTTGACCGGGTGGATGTGCTGGCGTTGGGTTACCAGATCGGCGGGGAGGATATCCTGCTGGGCAAAGAGGAGATCAGGCACAAGATCTTCGAGCGGCGCGGCGACTGGTTCTGCCCGGAACTGGTCGACGCTTTCATGGAAATATCGATGTCCGAAGCCTTCTGGTTCAAGCTGGAGAGCGACGATGTCAACGCTTATCTGGCGACATGGCTGTCGCACTTTCCGGATCAGGCCATGGAGTTCCACGAATTGCGCAGCCTGGTACATGTCTTCTCATGCATTGTCGATGCGAAGAGCCCCTACACCAAACAGCATTCGGACGGTGTCGCCAGTCTTGCACGTTACCTTGGCGGTCATTTCCAATTGCCGCAGGAGACTTGCGAGATGCTCGAACTGGTTGGATTGCTGCACGATATCGGCAAGCTGAGGGTACCCGATAGATTACTGGAAAAACCGGCTGCGCTCGATGACGAAGAGATCATCGTCATGCGGCGGCACAGTTTCGACACTTACAGCATCCTGAAGAACATCAGGGGGCTGGAACGCGTGAGCCTGTGGGCGTTGCAGCATCACGAAAGGATGGATGGCACAGGCTATCCATTCCGGACAAAAGAGGCCGATCTCTCTTTTGAAGCGCGCATCGTCGCGGTTGCGGATGTGTTCCAGGCACTGGCGCAGGATCGACCTTACCGCGGTGCGCTGGAACAGGATGTCATCCTGACGATCCTCAAGCAACAGGCCGACAGTGGCAAACTGGATGGTCGCGTGGTTGCCGCGGTTGAGAGGAATCTACGGGAATGCTGGCATGTCGCGACACAGGGGCATGCATAACCAGGGTGTGATGGCATGAAACTGAGCGCTAGATTCTATTTGCTTATGACGGTCATATTTTTGAGTTTCAGTCTGGTTTCATGGCTGGCATTCAGCGATATGGTCAACGAAATCAATGTTCTTTGGGGGAAGCGATTCGCCGAGCGTCAGGTGTTGTTCGACAAGCATCGGACTCTCTCGCCGCTGATCCGGGAGATCAGGCTGGCTCGCCAGATGGCAGCCGAACCGGCGTTGATCGAGATGGCGTTGCACGAGGAAGATGCAGCGGTAAGGCGAAGGGCGACCAAGGTGATGGAGCGCTATCGTTTCGATTTTCGGGACCACAGTTATTTCGCGGCTTTTGCCCGCAGCGGTAACTATTACTTCAACGACTCGGCGGGACAGTATTCGGATAAACAGTATCGCTATACGCTTTCCCCTCGTGAAAAACGTGACTATTGGTTCTATGCCACCCTGAAAAGCGGGGTCGATTACCAGGTGAATCTTGATCCGGATGTGCATCTGGGGGTGGTGAAAGTCTGGATCAATGTGCTGCTCAAGAACGGCAGCGAAGTACTGGGCGTGATCGGCACCGGCATCGACCTGACCGAGTTCCTGAAAGAGAGCGTGGATATCAACCAGCCCGGGGTGGACACTTTCTTCGTCGACAAGAGCCTGGCCATCCAGCTTTCCGCCGATCCCAGGCTGATCGATTATGCGAGCATCGCCAAGACGGTCGGCGAACGCATCAAGATCGACGCGTTGTTCAAGAACCCTGCTGATATCGAACGTCTGCGCCAGGCGGCCATCGACCTTGAGAAACATCAGGGTGGCGAAGTATCGACCTTGTGGGTGGATTACCGTGGAGAGAAGCGCCTGCTCGGCATGGCCTATTTGCCCGAGGTCGGCTGGTACGACCTGACGCTCATGGACGAAAGAAGCCTGCAAGTGTTGCGCGGCTTCACTTGGTTGCCCCTGTTGTTGGGGACAATATTTCTCATGGCGATGCTGATACTCGGATTCTTGCTGCATCGCTGGGTGCTGGATCCGATCGCAAGACTGACCGAAGCCACGGAGCATATCCAGCGTGGCAACTATGACGTCGAGCCCCCGATTGTAGGACGGGGGGAGATATCGGCGCTATCGCGCTCGTTCTGGCAGATGGTCGAATTCGTACGCAATACCAACGTCGAACTGGAGCGCAAGGTCAATGAGCGTACGCAGGATCTGCTGCGGTTGACGGAGAGCGATTACCTGACGGGGCTGCTGAACAGGCGCGGCATGACGGACAAGCTGGAGAAGGAAGTTGCACGGCAGGCCCGTCAGGGAGGGGCAATGGGACTGCTTTTGCTGGATCTGGATCATTTTAAACAAGTCAACGACAACTATGGCCATGCGGCGGGCGATCTCGCGATATGCGCTACCGCCAACGTATTGCGCTCGATGAAGCGCAGCTATGACTACGCGGGGCGCTGGGGCGGAGAAGAGTTCATGCTGCTGTTGCCGGAGTGCAATGAGGATGAAATGGTTGCCATTGCCGAACGCATCCGTGAGGCGATCAGGAATTTGCATATCGAAGCAGGAACCCGGAATTTCACATTCACGGTCAGTATCGGCGTGCACTATCCGAGCGGCCCGCAGACACTGGACACGATGCTGCAACAGGCCGACAAGGCGTTGTATGCGGCGAAAGACGCGGGGCGTGACTGTGTGCGTACCTCCAGGCAAAGGTCCTGACTGCTCCTGCAGCCATCTTGCCGCAGTGAAAAACTATCCCCGCGTGTTCGATTGCGTCTGGAACTGGGTCAGGTCGACCAGCGGCGCCGGTTGCCAGCCAGGTTTGCGATGCTCGGCCACGACATTGGTGAAGATACCGCCGCGCACGTAGAACTTGGCGGTGAGGCGCATGAAACGGGGCTGGATGGCAGCGATCAGGTCGTCCAGTACCCGGTTGGTCACGTCCTCATGGAAGTGCCCTTCGTTGCGGAAGGACCAGATATAGAGCTTCAGGCTCTTCAGTTCCACGCATTTTTCGTCCGCGATGTAATCCAGGATCAGCGTGGCGAAGTCTGGCTGTCCGGTCTTTGGGCACAGGCAGGTGAATTCAGGGATTTCCATGTGGATGTGGTAATCACGCCCGGGTTGCGGGTTGGGGAAGGTCTCCAATGTCTTGGTGGGTTGGGTGGTCATTTGGTGAGGTGCCCGGGTTCAGTTAGAATGCGGCGCATTATATCGTCAGCCTGAATCAAATTGCGTCTCGCACATATAAAGTTAGCCGGCTTCAAGTCCTTCGTTGATCCCACCCATATCTCCCTTCCCGGGCAGCTGGTGGGTATCGTCGGTCCCAACGGGTGCGGCAAGTCCAACGTCATCGACGCCCTGCGCTGGGTGCTGGGCGAATCGCGCGCCTCGGCGCTGCGCGGCGAATCCATGCAGGACGTGATCTTCAACGGCGCCGGCACGCGCAAGCCGGTGGCTCGGGCCAGCGTCGAACTGGTGTTCGACAATTCGCTGGGCAAGGTTGGCGGGCAATGGGCCACCTATGCCGAGATCTCCATCAAGCGCGTGCTGCAGCGCGACGGCGATTCCAGCTACTACATCAACAACCAGTCGGTACGCCGCAAGGACATCACCGACATCTTTCTCGGCACCGGGGTCGGCGCCAGAGCCTATGCCATCATCGAGCAGGGCATGATCTCGCGCATCATCGAGGCGAAGCCCGAGGAGCTGCGCGTTTTCCTCGAAGAAGCCGCGGGCGTCTCCAAATACCGCGACCGCCGCCGCGAGACCGAGCTGCGCCTGGGCGATACCCGCGACAACCTGCTGCGCGTCAGCGACATCCTGCAGGAACTCGACAAGCAACTGGTGCATCTGGGCGGACAGGCGGAGGTGGCCAAGACCTATCGCGAACTGGAAGTGCGGCGCGAAACCACGCAAAAGCTGCTGTGGCTGGTGAACAAACAGGAAGCCGAAACGCGCCGGGTACGTCTGTCGCAGCAGGTGGAAAAGACCAAGAACGACCTGGAAGCCGAGATTGCCAGACTGCGTGAAGTGGAAGCCAAGCTGGAAACCGCGCGCAGCGAGCACTTTGGCCTGTCCGATGCGTTGCATGCCAAGCAGGGTGAACTGTACGCGAGCAATGCCGAGGTGTTGCGCCTGGAACAGCAGATCGCCTTCATCGTCGAACAGCGCAACCGCCTTTCGCAACAGATACAGAACGGCGAGCGCCAGATCGCACAGCAGCAGACGCAATTGCAGGGCCTGCGTACCCTGCGCACGCACTGGCAGCAACAGCAGGAAGATGCCGCCATACGCGTGGCGACCTGCGAGAATCGCAGCGAAGTGGAGGCGCAGAGCCTGCCGCAAGTCGAAGAGGCGGCGCGCGTGGCGCAGGAACGCCTCAATGCGATGCAGCGCGAGCAGATGCTGATCCAGCAGCAGCTGCAGATATTCGAGACCCAGCGCGGCCATGTGTTGGGCAATGTGCAGCAACTGGACAACCGTCGTTCGCGCCTGATGCTGGAGCGCGACAACCTGCCGCAAGTGGATATCGAATTGCTGGAGCAGAACCAGCAACAGCTCGCCGAGATGCAGGCCGAGTACGAGATGCAGCAGCAGCAACTGGCTGAGTTGCAGGAGCACCTGCCGCTGGCCGACGCCGAACGCCGCCGGCAGCGCGATGCGGTGCAGGAATTGTCGCGCCAGCTGACGCAAGCCGAAGCGCGGCTGAATGCGCTGCAGCAGTTACAGGCGCAGCTCGACAACGACAAGAATCTGAAGAACTGGCTGACGCGGCACCAGCTGGAAAACGCACCGCGTTTGTGGCAGTCCATCCGTATCGAGCAAGGCTGGGAAGATGCCCTGGAGGCGGTATTGCGCGAGCGTATCAACGCGCTGGCATTGCCGCGGCTGGAAGATGCGGCTGGCTGGAACGATGCGCCGCCGGCCAAACTGGCAGTGTATGCGGCGGACGGGATGCGTCCGGACAATGCCTCGGCGCAGGCCGGTCTGACGCCGCTGGCGAACTATGTGCATTGCCAGGATGCCCAGGCAGCACCGGTGGTCGAGGATTGGCTGGCCGGGGTGTATGCCGTATCGACATTGAACGAGGCTCTGAACCAGCGTAACAATTTGCCGGTCGGCTCCTGGCTGGTGACGGCGCAAGGACATCTGGTCGGCGCGCACAGTGTGCTGTTCCACGCGCCGGACAGCCAGTTGCACGGCGTGCTGGCGCGTCAGCGCGAGATCGAACAGTTGCAACAGGAAGTCGAGCGGCGCAGTGCCGCGCTGGAGCAGGGCAAGCAGCAGTCTGCAGCGGCGGAAGAGGCTTATCACACCATCGAAGGCCGCATCGCGCCGTTGCGCAGTTCCGTCAGCGAGTTACAGCAACGCCAGCACAGCGTGCAGATGCAGATCCTGAAGCTGACCCAGGCCAACGAACGCACGCAGGAGCGCAGCGTGCAGATCGCGCAGGAACTGGAAGAGTTGGCGGACCGTATCGCGAACGAGCAGCGCCAATTGGAAGAGATCGCCGAGCAGATGGCGATCCAGCGCGAGAAACTGTCGTCGCAGCAGACGGAAAGCGATCAGGCGCGGCAGCAGTCCGGAACCCAGGACAATCTGTTGCGCGAACAGCGCGACCGGGCGCAAAAGGCGCAGCACGAATTGCAGGAGGCGCGTTTCTTTGCCAAGACCTGTGCGGAGAAACTGGCCGATCTGGAACAGAACATGAAGCAGCAAGGCGAGACGCTGACGCAACTGGAAGAGGCGCTGGCGCACAGCCGCAATGAGCAGGCCGGCCTGAGCGAAGGCGATGCGGACCGGCAATTGCAGGGGGCATTGCAACAGCGCCAGGTGCATGAACAAGCGCTGGCCGAAGCGCGCAATATTCTGGAAAACGCCACGCTGAACCTGAATCGCATGGAGCAGGAGCGCATGGCCTGCGAGCAAAAGCTGCATCCGTTGCGCGAGAAGGTCAGCGAGATCACGCTGAAGGAACAGGAAGCGCGGATCCAGTTCGAACAATGGGCAGAACAACTGCAGGGTGTGGATGAGGAGCCGCTGCTGCCGCTGATCGAAGGCGCCAAGGCGGGGGGGCTGCAGAACGAACTGACGCGCCTTGGCAACGAGATTACGGCATTAGGGGCGGTGAACCTGGCGGCGCTGGAAGAATTGCAGACGGCGCAAGAGCGCAAGACCTATCTGGATGCCCAGGCAAAAGACCTGAACGAGGCGATCGAGACGCTGGAAGACGCGATCCGCCGCATCGACAAGGAGTCACGCGACCTGCTGATGGCGACTTACGAGGAAGTGAATCGCCATCTGTCCGAGCTTTTCCCGGTGCTGTTCGGCGGCGGCGACGCGAAGCTGGTGCTGACCGGCGAGGAAATCCTGGACAGTGGAGTGCAGGTGATGGCGCATCCGCCCGGCAAGAAGAACGCATCCATCCATCTGCTGTCCGGCGGCGAGAAGGCGCTGACCGCCATCGCGCTGGTGTTCTCGTTGTTCCAGCTCAACCCGGCGCCGTTCTGCGTGCTGGACGAAGTGGACGCGCCGCTGGACGATACCAATACAGAGCGGCTGTGCAAGCTGATCCAGAAGATGTCGGACAAGACGCAGTTCGTCTATATCAGCCACAACAAGATCACCATGGAGATGGCGCAGCAGCTGATTGGCGTGACCATGCAGGAACGCGGTGTGTCCAAGGTGGTGTCGGTGGATATCGAAGAAGCGTTGAAGTTGAGCGAAGACAGCGGCGGCAAAGCCGCTGTCGCAGCCTAGTCGCAGCTGGAGCTGATTGTCTTGCGGGCATCCTCCAGGCGCTGAGCACGCGTGGCATCGTCCATAAAGGAACGGTCGCCGTTGGCATCGTACGTCACGATACGCGGACTTTGTTCCAGTGCCTGGGCGTTTTCGCGTGCGGCGGCACAGTTTTTCTTCTTGGCTTCAGCCTCGGCATCCTTTTGCGCCTGCTTTTGTGCGGCTTCCTCTTGCGCCTTCTTGGATTTCTTCATTTCAGCTTCGCGTTCGGCGGCGCTCTTCGGAGCGCGGCTGGCAGGGGCTTCGGCCCGTTCTTTGCCGGCGATGTTGCGCACGGTTTCGGTTGTCACGTCCGGCGGTGGAGTGTCCGAGTAATGGACTTTGCCGTCGGCATCCACCCATTTATTCAGCGCAGCGTGGGCATTCAGGGGAAGTATCGACAGTGCGATAATGAAAAGATAATGCTTCATGAGGTCATCCTCCAAGATTGATGGTCGTGAAACTAGCTGTTAATTTGCCTCGCGTCAATTTATGATAGCGCCCGGGTTTTAACCTGGCTACCAATCTTGGGAGCCAGGAACGACTACAAGCGGAGTTGCTGGCTGAAATGTCCCGTACACAATTGCAGGCAGGCATGAATCAGGATTATTTCCAGATGGAAAAGAATCAGGACTTGGTGCACCGATTGTTTCGTTCCTATTACCGGGCGCACCAGAACTCCGGCAAGCTGTTCGACGACCTCCCGGATTTCTTCCTGGTCAAACCGATCGACCTTAAAGATGCCGATTTGACGACGCGTGCTTCAGACAAGCTGATCATCGACGACTGCGTCAATCGGGCGCAAGAGCGTCGGGGCTATGTCGGGGTGAGCAAACGGAAGAATCCCAAGCTGAATTATTATTGGCTGGAATTGGCTGTACTGCCTTTTGTTTTGGGCGATCCGGTGTCGGAGAACAACAAGAACGAGTTTTTCTATGTATTGAGCAATTTCATCGAATATACAAAACGCCATCCCAGAGTCTACGGGGATATCACCGCCGAGATCGATTCCGACAAGGATCTGGCGTTGATGCTGAAAGAAATAAATAAACAAGGCGCCAGCCTTGAGCCATTGTTGCAGGTCTATCCGCAGGAGATGCTGGTCCAGTTCAATACGAACTGGCCGATCAGCGAAGTGAACAAGCTGTTGATGACATTGAAGGATAACGACCAGAGCTGGTGTGAAGTCTTTTTCGAGTATCTGATCTACGTCATGGGCAGGAAGGGCAAGGGCGGCTAATCGCTGCGAGACCGCTGCGCAAGTTTTGATATAATGCGCTCTTTGCAGAGGAAGGTTCCCATGCGTATTACTCAAAAAGCTCTCACCTTCGACGATGTACTGCTGCTCCCGGCGCATTCCAACGTCTTGCCGCGCGATGTCAGCCTGCGCACCCAATTGACCCGCAACATCACCCTTAACATCCCGTTGCTGTCCGCGGCAATGGACACCGTCACCGAGGCACGCCTGGCGATCGCCCTGGCGCAGGAAGGCGGCATCGGTATCGTACACAAGAATATGACCGCCAAGGAGCAGGCGGCACAAGTCTCCAAGGTCAAGCGTTTCGAGAGCGGCGTTGTAAAGGATCCCATCACCATCGCGCCGGATATGACAGTGCGCGACGTGCTCAACCTGACCCGGCAACACAAGATATCCGGGCTGCCAGTGCTGCAGGGCAAGCAGGTCGTCGGTATCGTGACCAATCGCGATCTGCGCTTCGAGAGCAATCTCGACCAGTCCATCACCAACATCATGACGCCGCGCGAAAGGCTCATCGTCGTCAAGGAAAATGCAAACCGCGACGAAGCGCGCAGCCTGATGCACAAGCACCGTATCGAACGCGTGCTGGTGGTGAACGATGCATTCGAGTTGTGCGGACTCATTACGGTGAAAGACATCCTGAAATCCAGCGAACACCCGTTGGCCTGCAAGGACCATTATGGCCGCCTGCGCGTTGGCGCTGCGGTCGGTGTGGGTGAAGGGACCGAAGAGCGCGTGGCGTTACTGGTCGAGGCCGGCGTGGACGTGCTGGTGGTTGACACTGCCCACGGCCATTCGCAGGGCGTGCTGAGCCGCGTGCAGTGGGTCAAGAAGAACTATCCGAAAGTCGATGTGATCGGCGGCAATATCGCAACCGCAGCCGCAGCCAAGGCGCTGGTCGACCACGGTGCGGACGGCGTCAAGGTCGGCATCGGCCCCGGCTCGATCTGTACCACGCGCATGGTCGCCGGTGTCGGTGTTCCCCAGATATCGGCCATCCAGAACGTGGCTGATGCGCTGGCAGATTCGGACGTGCCGCTCATCGCCGACGGCGGCGTGCGTTTTTCCGGCGACATCGCCAAGGCCGTCGCGGCCGGTGCGCATGCCGTCATGCTGGGCGGACTGTTCGCGGGTACCGAGGAAGCGCCGGGCGACATCGAGTTGTACCAGGGGCGCTCCTACAAATCCTACCGGGGCATGGGCAGCCTGGGGGCGATGCAACAAGGTTCCAGTGACCGCTATTTCCAGGAAAACGAGGGTAATCAGGAGAAACTGGTACCCGAAGGCGTCGAGGGGCGCGTACCCTATAAAGGCAGCGTACTGGCCGTGATACACCAATTGCTGGGTGGGCTGCGCGCGAGCATGGGTTACCTGGGCTGCCCTGATATCGCTACCGTGCATGCCAAAGCGGAGTTCGTCGAAATCACCTCTGCAGGTATCCGCGAATCGCATGTTCACGACGTGCAAATCACCAAAGAAGCGCCTAACTACCACATAGACTAGGATTCAGGATACGGGATACAGGATACAGGATTCGAGAAAAACATCCCTGTATCCCGGCTCCTGTATCCCGTATCCTCCAAAATCATGCACAAGAAAATCCTCATCCTCGATTTCGGTTCCCAATATACCCAGCTTATCGCCCGCCGCGTGAGAGAGACGCATGTCTATTGCGAGTTGCATCCGTGGGATATGACGGATGCCGACATCAAAGCCTTCGATCCCGCCGGCGTCATTCTTTCAGGCGGCCCGAATTCGGTATATGAGGATGAGACGCCCAAGGCGCCGGATGTGGTGTTCGAGCTGGGCGTCCCGGTGTTCGGTATCTGTTATGGCATGCAGACCATGGCGGCACAACTGGGCGGCAAGGTCGAGAGCGGCAAGGTGCGCGAGTTCGGCTATGCCGAGATCCGTGCACAGGGTCACTCCAGGTTGTTCAATGGTATCCAGGACAAGACCAACGCAGCGGGCCACGGCCTGCTCGATGTGTGGATGAGCCATGGCGACAAGGTGACGGCACTGCCGCCCGGTTTCTCGGTGATCGCTTCGAACGAGGCCACACCTTTCGCTGCGATGGCGGACGAGTCGCGTCGCTACTATGCGGTGCAGTTCCATCCGGAAGTCACCCACACCCACCAGGGCAAGGCCATCATCGGCCGCTTCGTGCACGACATCTGCGGTTGCGGCCAGGATTGGAACATGCCGGACTACATCGCCGAGGCGGTGGCGAAGATCAAGGCGCAGGTTGGCAGCGAAGAGGTCATCCTTGGCCTGTCCGGTGGAGTGGACTCTTCCGTGGCGGCAGCGCTGATCCATCGCGCCATCGGCGACCAGCTTACCTGCGTTTTCGTGGACAACGGCCTGCTGCGCCTGAACGAAGGCGAACAGGTGATGGAGACGTTCGGCAAGAACCTGAACATGAAGGTCATCCGTGTCGACGCCAGCGGCGAATTCATGAAGCACCTCGCCGGTGTGACCGACCCTGAGCAGAAACGCAAGATCATCGGACGCGAATTCGTCGAAGTGTTCCAGCGCGAGTCCGCCAAGCTCAAGCAGGCCAAATGGCTCGCCCAGGGCACCATCTACCCAGATGTGATCGAGTCTGCGGGAGCGAAGACCAAGAAGGCCCATACCATCAAATCGCACCACAACGTCGGCGGCCTGCCTGAATCCATGCACCTCAAGCTGCTGGAGCCGCTGCGCGAACTGTTCAAGGATGAAGTGCGCGAGCTTGGCGTGGCACTGGGTTTGCCTGCAGACATGGTTTACCGCCATCCCTTCCCGGGGCCGGGTCTGGGCGTGCGCATCCTGGGCGAAGTGAAGCGGGAATATGCCGAATTACTGCGCCGCGCCGATGCCATCTTCATCGAAGAGCTGCGCAACACCCGGGATGCCGGCGGCAAGAGCTGGTATGACCTCACCAGCCAGGCTTTCACGGTGTTCCTGCCGGTGAAATCGGTCGGCGTGATGGGTGACGGGCGCACCTACGAATGGGTGGTGTCCTTGCGTGCCGTGCAGACACAGGATTTCATGACGGCGCACTGGGCGCATTTGCCGTACGAACTGTTGGGCAGGGTGTCGAACCGTATTATCAACGAAGTGCGTGGCATCAACCGTGTGGTCTACGACATCTCGGGCAAGCCACCTGCCACCATCGAGTGGGAGTGACGCCTGGTATTCCTGAAGTGAAGACAGGCATTTAAGACCCGGCATGCATCCTTCCGCAATCTATCGTTGGGCAGATGTACCCGGGTTGCTGGGGTTCGCGGCGGCATATGCGCTGCTCATCAAACTCAACCTGACCTATCTCACCACGGACGGAAATATTTCGCCGGTCTGGCTCCCCAGCGGATTGGGACTTGCCGCGTTATTGATAGGCGGAAAAAAATTCTGGCCCGCCATTCTCGTTGGCGCGATGGCAACCTATCTGGCCGTCGGGCGTTCTCTTCCGGTCGCATTCTGCATCGCGTCGAGCAATACCATCGAGCCGTTGCTTGCGGTCTGGCTGCTTTCGCGCATCAGGCGTTTCGACCCGAAGCTGCAATTTTCGGGAGATTATCTTTGGCTGATTTCCATCGGGGCTCTAGTTGCGGCACTGGCCGCATTCATAGGCGCTGTCGGCCTGACGATGGCAGGTATCCTGCCCCGTGACGCCATCATTCTGGAATGGATGTCCTGGTGGCGCGGGAACCTGTTCGGTATCGCAATATTCACACCGGCCTTGCTGATCTGGCGAGATTGGCCGGCGGGCTGGATAAGAGGCACCGGCAGGGGCTTCGAGGCGTCGATGTTCATCCTGCTGGCTTTCCTCACAAGCCTGGTGGCTTTTCATGGCTGGACGCCGCAATCCTTATCCGGCTTCCCCTTGGGGTATCTGATGTTCCTGTTCGTCAGTTGGGGTGCACTGCGTTTCGGGCGGCATGGCGTTACGCTGATACTGTTGATGTCGGCGATACAGGGAATCCTGGGTTCCCTGGACGGTGTCGGATTTTTTGCCACGGATATCAATACCGGATTGGCGAATTTCTGGCTGTTCATGATGAGCATGACCGTCGTCGGGATCGTGCTTTCGACCACGATCCTGCATCATCGGCGTGATGCCGGGGCCTTGCGCGAAAGCGAATCCAGACTGCATGAGATTCTCGACCATGCGCCGGTCGGTGTCTGGCTGGTAGGACCGGACGGAAAATACCGGTTTGTGAACAGGCGGTTCTGCGCCTCCACAGGCATCCCGGAAAGCGCATTTTTGAACACCAAACACCTGCCAGATCTTTTGGGCGAGGAGGTCGCAGCGAATTTCCTGGCTTCCGACCGCACCTGCCTGACGCAGGACGCACCCTTCGTCTCGGTCGAACCGATCACGCTGGTGGACGGGAAGTCGCATCAACTGGAGATCACCAAGTCCAAACTGCGCGATACCAAAGGCGAAGTGATCGGCGTCATCGGTATTTCCGTGGATGTCACCGCACGTAAACAGGCCGAAGCGGCACTGCGCGAAAGCGAGGCGCTCTGGAGTTTTGCGCTGGAGGGCGGCGGGGATTGCGTATGGGACTGGAACCTGCAAACCAACGATGTCGAGCTTTCCAAGGGTGGCAAGAGCATGTTCGGGTTCGCCGACGACGAAATCGGCAACAGCATGGCGGAATGGAATGCGCGCGTTCATCCGGACGACATCGCCCGTTTGCTGGTCCATATCGGGGATTTTTTCCGCGAAAAGCAGGACAGGTTCGCGGCGGAATATCGCGTACGTTGCAAGGACGGGAGCTGGAAGTGGATTTTGACGCGCGGGATGGTGGCGCATCGTTCGGACGATGGCACGGTGGTGCGCATGATCGGCACGCACACCGACCTGACCGAGCGCAAGCAGGCCGAAGAGACCATCCAGCGCCAGGCAAACTACGATGCGCTTACCCAGCTGCCAAACCGGCGCCTTTTCCGCGATCGCCTTGAGCAAACCATCAGATCGTCCAAGCGTGACCGTTCGCCGTTTGTACTCATGCTGATCGACCTTGACCATTTCAAGGAAGTCAACGACACCATGGGACATGATGCCGGAGACTTCCTGTTGGTGGATGCGGCGCAACGCATCCAGCACTGCATGCGCGAATCCGATACGGTGGCGCGCATGGGAGGGGATGAGTTCGTCGTGATCCTGCCCGATATCGACGATACCGCCAGCATCGAGCGCATCGCGCTGACGATCATCGAAAAGCTGGCCGCTCCTTTCCTGCTGGGCGAGGAAAAAGCGTTCATCTCCGCCAGCATCGGCATCACGCTCTATCCCAACGATGCAGGGAGCATGGAAACACTGTTGAAGAACGCGGACCAGGCGATGTATGTCGCCAAGAATCTGGGACGCAACCGCTTCAGCTATTTCACGCCCGTATTGCAGGAGAACGCGCAGAAGCGCATGCGCCTGGTCAACGACCTGCGCGATGCCCTGGCGTCCGGCCAGTTCTGCGTGTATTACCAGCCCATCGTCGAACTGGCGACGGGCGACATCCACAAGGCCGAAGCGCTGATCCGCTGGATGCATCCCAAACGCGGCATGGTAAGCCCTGCCGAGTTCATTCCGCTGGCGGAAGAGATCGGCATGATCGTCGAGATCGGCGATTGGGTGTTGCGGCAGGCAATGCACCAGGTGAAGCGTCTTCGGGCGAGCCACCACAAGGGTTTCCAGATCAGCGTCAACAAGTCCCCGGTGCAATTCCACAACGACAATTCGCAGAAGGCCGCGGAATGGCTGAGCGAACTGGAACAGAACGGATTGCACGCGAGCAGCCTGATCGTGGAAATCACCGAAGGCGTTTTGCTGGACGATGCCGGCCATGTCAAGGACAGGCTGCTGGCCTCGCGCGACGCCGGTATCCAGGTCGCGATCGACGATTTCGGCACGGGCTATTCTTCCCTGGCCTACCTCAAGAAATTCGACATCGATTACCTGAAGATCGACCGGTCATTTGTGAAAAATCTGGGCAGCGAGACCGACGATATGGTGCTATGCGAGGCGATCATCGTGATGGCACACAAGCTCGGGTTGAAAGTCATTGCCGAAGGCGTCGAGACCGAACAGCAATGCGATATGCTGCAGCGTGCCGGGTGTGACTATGCGCAAGGGTTCCTGTTTTCAAAGGCGATTCCGGCACAAGAGCTTGAGGCTTTGTTGCAGAGGAATAAGGAAGGGTGAATTACATTCACCATTAGTTCCGGAGTCCATCCGGTTTCCCGCATCACCATTAGAAGCGCATAACCTCGCCGCATTTATATTCCATGTATCGGGTGGGGTGCCTGGCCAGCCTGCAAATCCCACCGTTTCATGAAATGGACCGTATTTCCGCTTTTATTCCACGCTTTCCCGCGAGACTGAACTGTTACTTTAGCGTCGAGCCGATGCCCTTGGCATCATCAAGCGAAAGAGGTGGAACATGTCAGCACTGAAAAATATCCGTTTGGTTTCTTCCCGCGGCGAAGAGAATCCTGTCGAATCCGAAGCGATATTGGAATCGCGCGGGCGTGTCGAAGCCGAGATCGAAGCGCAGTTGGCGGTGCAGGCACGCACGCGCGCCGAGGCCCATGCCCGAGCCGTGCTGCAAGGCAAGGTGCGGCAGGAGAGCGAACTCGCCGAACAGATAGAAGCGCGTACCCGCGCTGAATCCGAAGTGACCGGGGAAGTAAAGGCGCGGCTTGAGCTGGAACGCGAGCTGGCTGCGGCGGCCTATGCCAAGAAAAAGGCCGAGGAACGCCTGACCGACGCGGTGCGCGAGAAGCTGGAAGCGGAAAGACAGGCACAGGCCGAGATGGAGCAACGACTGGTAGCCGAACAGCGCGTGCGCAAGGAACTGGAACAGCAAGCCGAATCGGATCGCGAAGCGGCGCTGCTTGCGCAAGAAAAAGCCCACACGGAACAGTTATTGACACAGGCCGTGCAGAACAAGCTCAAGTCCGAGAAAGAGGCGATGGCGATGGTCAACGCCAAGCTGGCCGCCGAGGAATCTGCGCGGGAAGCAATGAATGCCCGCGTGCGGGCCGAGATGCTGGCCTTGGCCGAGAAGCAGGCCCGTGTTGCAGCCGAACTGGATGCCGAGCGCGCAGCGATGGCGCGTGCGGATGAAGAGCGCAAGGCGGCCAGGGAAATCGAGTTGCGCATACAGGTCGAACGGCAGGCACAGGCGGAAGCATCTGCGCGCGTGGCGGCTGAACTGAAAGCGGCGGAGATCGCGAAGAAGGCTGTAGAAGCGGAGCAGCAGGAACGCCTGGTCGCGGAACGCAAGCTGCAAGCGGAGCAAGAGATGCTGAAGCTGCTCGCATCGCGTGTGGAAGCGGAGCAAAAAGCGGTCAAGGAACGCGAGGCGGCAAATGCGCTGCTGGAACAGATTGAGCTGGAAGCGCGTGACTTGCTGGCCGCCGAAGAGCAAGCCAGGCGTGCCGCAGAGGTCAAATTGCAGGCGGAACGCGAATTGACTGCAATGGCGCAGCAGCGGGCCGAAGCCGATATGCGTGCTTCGCATGCCATTGAGCTGCAGGTGCATGCCGAAGCGGAAGCGATAGAGCAAGCCAACCAGCGCTACGAGATGGCGGAATGCGCCAGAAGTATCGCCGAAGGCAAGGCTGAAATGGAAGCCGGGCTTTTTGCGCAGGCGCAGGCGCAGGCCCGGGCCGATGAACTGACTGCCCGCGAACTGCAAAAGAAACTGGACGCCATCAATGCCGCCTTGCCCCTGGCTGAAGAACGCGCGCGCCTGATGGCCGAATCCTGCCTGGCCGAAGAAGAGCGGCTGGCTGCAGAAAAGGCCGCCGTTGAGGCTTTGCAGAAACGCACGGACGCGGAGCGTCTTGCAGTGGAGGCGGCCAGACAAAGACAGGCTGCGGATGAGGAAGCGGCCCGGGTTGCAGAGGCCAAATTATCCGTCGAGAACGCAGCTATCGAACAGATCACTTTGCGCATGGACGCCGAGCTGCGCGCCATCGAAGCCGACAACGAGCGCATTGCCGCCGAAGTGCGCGCGCAGGAGGCCGCCGCTGCCAGACTGGCGATGTCGGAAGAGATCGCCGCCGCAGCGAAAGCCAAGGAAGAGCTGGAGATTCGCGGACTCGGCATGGCAAAGTTGAAAGCCGAATCTCTGGCACTTGCCATCAAAGCGGAAGAAGAAACGATGCAAGCCGAGGCGCGTGCCGCGATGCAGGCACGCCAGCGCGTCGCGGCAGCGGAGGAGACCAGGCGCCGCATTGAAGAACGGGAACGCCAGGAGACTGCACAGCTTTTGCTGGACCAGCAGAACAGGGATGCGGAAGAGCGGGCTGCGGCCGAGCGTGTGGCCGCACTGGTACGCCAGCGCATCGCTGTTTCCGAGGAAAACAAGCTGATCATTGCAGAGCGCGAGCGTGAGGAGGCCGCCAAGCTGGAGCTGGAACAGCAGAATCAGGCCCTGGAGCAGCAGCACCTGCTGCTGGTGCAGCAGAACCGGGAAGCCGAGGAAAGCCTGGTTGCCGTATGCAATGGGCGCATCGAAGCGGAACGGTTGGCGATCGATGCGACAGAAGGCCGCATCGCGGCCGAGCAGCACGCCGCCGAATTGGCGCGCAGGCGTGATTTTGCAGAATTGCTGGCGCACCAGGCCGCCAACGAGAAGATCGCAATGCAGGAGCAGGCCATTGCCGCGTTGCGCCAAAGCGAAGAGCTGGAACGCGGACTGACCGGAAAAGTGAAGGAAGAATTGCACCAGGCCAAGATCCAGCTGGAAACGGGAAAGTTACTGCAACGGCTGAGCAAGACGCACCGTATCAACCGCTTCTCCCAGGTCGCCCTGTCTGGATTGCTGTTGCTGGTAGCGGGGATGTGGTTTGCGGGCGTGGGTTCGAATGCCAGGACTGAGAGTGCCGCGAACAACGGCAAGATCGTGATGGCGCAATCCGCACTTGAGAAACCTGCGAGCGAATCGGCGGATCTGGGCAATTTGAAGCTGTCCGCCAATTTGGGTGGTTCGCCTTCGATGCAGGGGATTCAGCGGCCGGCTGAGAAAGAGTTTTAAGATTGGTTTATTGGGAGCGGGGCGGAACGCTCCGATTCCCGTTACTTAATTTGTGATATCAACCGGAAAGAACTCCCTGATTTTTATTGCACATTCTATGTGATTGTTTTTGTGGGTACTATTTAGCAAATGCAATGATACACTTGCAATCGACCTGATTCAAAAAATTGGGTCTTGTGCAAGTTGATGGAGTGGTTATTACCTGCCATGCCTTGGTTGTCCTGATTCTGTTGGATGAGTGAAGCCCCCCGTTTAATCGTATATAATTCCCCGCTGTTCATTTCGGGGTTTTCCCTACATGCTGGAAGTCGGCAATCTCGCGTGCAGTCGCGGCGATCATCGGTTGTTTTCCGGACTGAGTTTTACGCTGCATCCCGGACAAATCATGCAGGTGCAAGGGGCGAACGGTAGCGGCAAGACCAGTTTGCTGCGTACCTTGTGCGGTTTCATCCAGCCGGACGAGGGCCAGATACTCTGGCGCGGCAAGCGTGTTCGCGACCTGGGAGAGGATTATTTCGCGGAGTTGCTGTATCTGGGGCACTTGAATGCCATCAAGGACGAGTTGAGCGCGCTGGAGAATCTCCAGATGAGCGCGGGACTGGCGGGTTATACAGTGAGCGAGCAGCAAGCCATCACCGTGTTGCGCCGCATGGGATTGCAGCGTCGCGAACATCTTCCGGTGCGGGTATTGTCTCAAGGGCAGCGGCGCAGAGTGGCGTTGGCGCGCTTGCTGACCAGCGATGCGCATTTGTGGATACTGGACGAGCCTTTGACCGCACTGGATGTGGGGGCTGTGGGCCTGATGCAGGAACTAATCGGCGAGCATCTGTCGAACGGAGGCATGACGATATTCACCACGCACCAGCCGTTGCAGGTGGCGGGTGTGCAGATGCGACAGTTGGCGCTGTCATGACACGGTGCGCGAATGCGATGGGTGCGGGAATGACAGTGCAGCACCTTCTCCCGCAAACGGCTGGCTTTGCCATAACCAGCCACTTGCCAGCTCGCTGGCTTAGTGGATTGGCTAGTAGCTTCACCAGTAACGTGTCGAAGGTGCTGTCATGAACAAGCTCTCCCTGTTCGGGTTGCTGGGATTGGTGATCCGGCGCGATCTGTTGCTGGCGATGCGTCGCCGCGCCGATGTGCTGACGACGCTGATCTTTTTTGTGATGGTGGTGAGCCTGTTCCCTCTGGGAGTTGGGCCGGAAGCGGAGATGTTGCGCAAGATGGCGTCCGGCGTGGTGTGGGTTGCGGCACTGCTTTCTTCCATGTTGTCGCTGCCGCGCATGTTCTCGGCCGACTATCTGGACGGAACGCTTGAGCAGATGCTGCTTGCTCCGCAGTCGCTCACGGCTTTGGTGCTGGGCAAGATCGTTGCGCACTGGATGCTGTCAGGCCTGCCCTTGGTGCTGATCGCGCCGGTGTTGGGGTTGCAGTTCGATATGTCGCTGCAGGCACTTTGGATGCTGGTGGTGGCGCTGTTGCTGGGAACGCCCATATTGAGCATGATCGGGGCTATTGGCGCGGCGCTCACGCTGGGGCTGCGCGGCGGCGGTGTGCTGGTTTCGTTGCTGGTGTTGCCGCTGTGTATCCCGGTGCTGATCTTTGGTGCGGGTGCGGTGGATGCGGTCAACAGCGGGATGAGTGCCGTTTCCAACTTGTCGTTGCTGGGGGCTTTCATGTTGTTCGCCCTGGTGTTCACGCCATTCGTGGCTGCGCAGGCGTTACGTATTTCTATGGAGTAGAGATTTGGCAATCAACTGGTTCAAATACTCGGCACCCACTACCTTTTACGGTCTGGCAGGCAAGCTGATTCCATTTTTTGCGTGGCCCTCTGCGATCTTGTTCGTCATCGGGCTCTATATCGGTTTCTTCGTTGCACCCACCGACGCAGTGCAGAGTGAAGCCTACCGCATCATGTTCATACATGTGCCGGCTTCTATCCTGTCCATGTTCATCTACCTCATCATGGCGGGCTATGCGGCACTGGGGCTGATCTTCAAAACAAGGCTCTCTGCCATGATGGCGCAAGCCTTGGCGCCGACAGGTGCGCTGTTCGCCTTCATCTCGCTTTGGACCGGCGCCCTGTGGGGCAAGCCGATGTGGGGCGCGTGGTGGGTTTGGGATGCGCGCCTGACTTCCGAATTGATTCTGCTGTTCCTGTATCTCGGCTTCATTTCCCTGCATGCCTCCATCGATGATGTCCGCCGCGCAGACAAGGCCAGCGCCCTGCTTGCCATCGTCGGCTCCGTGAACGTACCAATCATCTATTTCTCTGTGAAGTGGTGGAACACGCTACACCAGGGTTCGACCATCAAGTTCAGTGGAACCAGCATGCATATCGCGATGCAAGAGGCCATATTTGCGTTATTGGCAGCCTGCTGGCTGTATGTCATCGCCATGAGCCTGGCCAGGGTGAGAAGCATCATTCTGGAACGTGAAGCCAATACGACCTGGGTGAACAGTCTGCTGGAGGTGCGGTCATGACACGGTGCGCGAATGCGACGAGTGCGGGAATGACCGCATCGCACCTCCTCCCGCAATCTGCTGGCTTCGCCATAACCAGCCACTTGCCAGCTCGCTGGCTTAGTGGATTGGCTAGTAGTTTCACCAGTAACGGGTCGGAGGTGCGGTCATGAACTGGTCTGAATTTTTTGCCATGAACGGCTATGCCTTCTACGTATGGGGATCATACGGCGTGGCTTTGTTCGTATTGGGTATCGAGATCGTGCTGGTTCGCAATCGCAGAAAGAATGCGCTGCGCGAATTGCGGCTGATGCGCGATGAAATGGGTGACGACAGGACAGGAGAAACGGCATGACGCCCCGAAAGAAGAGATTGATGTTCATTGTTGCGGGCCTCGCGCTGGTTGGCGCGGCGGTTGGTTTGGTGCTGTTTGCGCTGAAGAACAATGTCAGCCTGTATTTCACGCCGACCCAGGTCTACAACAAGGAAGCGCCGCAGGGACGAAGCTTCCGTATCGGCGGACTGGTTGAGAAGGGCAGTTTGCAGAGAGAGAAGGACGGATTGACCGTGCATTTCATGATCACGGACACGACCAGGACCATGCCAGTGGTCTACGTCGGTATCCTTCCCGACCTGTTCAAGGAAGGCAAAGGTGTTGTTGCCCAGGGCAAACTGGAAGATGGTAATGTTTTCCGTGCGGAAGAGGTGCTGGCCAAGCACGATGAAAATTACATGCCGCCTGAAGCCGCAGATGCGTTGAAGAAAGCGGAAGCAGCAAAAACCGCAGCGGCTCAGCCGGGCAACGCGCCGTCCGCCGCCTATCCCGTAACCAAATAACTTTTGAGAGCCTCAGCATGATTCCAGAGATCGGTAATTTCGCACTCATCGTCGCCTTGTTTCTTTCCCTTATTCAAGGTGCGATGCCCATCATAGGAGCGGCACGCAACAATGCGGTGATGATGGGCACGGCACGCACATTGGCGGTCGGCCAGTTTGTCATCGTTACGGTCGCCATCGGTTGTCTGGTCTATTCTTTCGTGAACAACGATTTCTCCGTGTTGTATGTTGCCCAACATTCCAACTCGCAATTGCCGATCCAGTATCGCGTGGCAGCGCTTTGGGGCGGTCACGAGGGATCGCTGTTGCTGTGGACGTTCATCCTTACCGTATGGACGATTTCTGTCGCCGCATTCAGCCGCCATCTGCCGCAAGAGATGGTGGCGCGCGTGATCGGCGTAATGGGGCTTATTTCCACCGGCTTCCTGCTGTTCATGCTGCTGACATCCAACCCGTTCGATCGCCTGTTGCCTGCAGCGATGGATGGTAACGACCTGAATCCGCTGTTACAGGATCCGGGATTGGTGATCCATCCGCCGATGCTGTATATGGGGTATGTCGGCTTTTCGGTTGCATTCTCGTTTGCGCTCTCGGCCTTGCTGGGAGGGAAACTTGATTCAACCTGGGCGCGCTGGTCCCGTCCGTGGACCACCGTGGCGTGGGTATTCCTCACCGTCGGCATCATGTTGGGTAGCGTTTGGGCATATTACGAATTGGGCTGGGGCGGCTGGTGGTTCTGGGATCCTGTGGAGAATGCCTCGTTCATGCCCTGGCTGGTGGGCACGGCGCTGATCCATTCCCTGGCGGTGACGGAAAAGCGCGGGGCGTTCAAAAGCTGGACGGTCTTGCTGGCTATCGCAGCTTTCTCGCTGAGTCTTTTGGGCACTTTCCTCGTGCGCTCTGGTGTGCTTACTTCGGTGCATGCTTTTGCGACCGATCCCAAGCGCGGCATTTTCATCTTGTCCTTCCTGGTGGTGGTCATCGGTGCTTCACTGCTGCTGTTCGCATGGCGGGCGCCCAAGATCGGGCTGGGAGGCAAGTTCGACCTGATCTCGCGTGAATCCATGCTGCTCACCAACAATGTATTGTTGTCCGTGGCTTCCGCTTCAGTGTTCCTGGGCACGCTGTATCCGCTGTTCATGGACGCGCTGGGTTTCGGCAAACTTTCTGTTGGCCCGCCTTACTTCAATGCCGTGTTCGTGCCCTTGATGGTGCCCCTGGTGATGATGATGGGCCTGGGTCCTATCGCCCGCTGGAAACATGCGACCGTGCCGGATATCTGGCAGCGCGTGCGCTGGGCGCTGGGGGCCAGCATGGTCGTCGCCTTGCTGTTGCCGCTGGTCATGGGGAAATGGACGCCGCTTATTGCGCTGGGCTTGTTGCTGGCCGCCTGGGTCGTCATCACATCGCTGCTCGATCTGCGCAAGCGCGTCGCCGGTTCCGGCGATCTGCTGCAGCGTCTCAAGACACCTTCCCGCAGTTACTACGGCATGTTGCTGGCCCATCTTGGCATAGCCGTGTTCATCATCGGTGTCACGATGGTCAAGGGCTATGAGACCGAGCGCGACGTCCGCATGGATGTCGGCGACACCGTCGACGCGGGTGGATACGAGTTCCGCTTTGACGGCGTGATCGATGTGCCGGGCCCGAATTATGTGGCATCGCAAGGCCGGGTGACCGTCAGCAAGAATGGCAAGCTGGTTACAGAACTGCATCCTGAAAAGCGCGCATATAACGTTTCCGGCATGCCGATGACCGAAGCATCCATCGAGCCCGGTTTGACACGAGACCTGTATGTATCGCTGGGCGAACCGATTCCCGGTACCAGTGCATGGGCTGTGCGAGTCTATATCAAGCCCTTCGTGGACTGGATATGGTTCGGTTGCCTGATGATGGCCATGGGCGGGGTGCTGGCGATCAGCGATCGTCGCTATCGCATTCATGCCCGCAAATCGCAGGTCGCCAGCGTGGGCGGAGAGCAATTGAGGGAGAAGACAGCATGATGCGTTTCATTTTGCCGTTGGTCATTTTTCTGGTCCTGGCTGGTTTCCTGTACGTCGGCTTGGGGCTTGATCCGCACGAAGTGCCGTCACCGCTGATTGACAAACCTGCGCCCGCATTCAATCTGCCGCAACTGCACAACACCGCCAAGAATTTCACTCCGGAAGAAATGAAGGGCAAGGTCTGGCTGCTCAATGTCTGGTCTTCCTGGTGCGTCTCTTGTAAGGAAGAGCACCCGGTTCTGTTGTCGTTGTCGCAGCAAAACATTGTTCCGGTCTACGGCCTGGACTACAAGGACAAGAAGGAAGATGCGGAGGCATGGTTGCGCCAGGCGGGCGATCCCTACATCTTGAGCGCGATGGATAGAGACGGGCGCATCGGCATCGACTACGGAGTCTACGGCGTACCGGAGACTTACGTGATCGATAAGCAGGGAATCATCCGCTACAAACAGATCGGGCCGGTCACGAACCAGAACCTGAACGAGAAGATATTGCCCATGGTTGCGGAGTTACAGCGCAAATGAGAAAGCTACTGATTCTGTTGTTCTGCTTGTTGCCGGCCTTCTCCTATGCCGGCGAAGCGAAAGACCTAGCGGCCAATCCGGTGCTGGAAAAGCGCATGATCGGGCTGGCAGAGCGGCTGCGCTGCCTGGTTTGCCAGAATGAGTCCCTGGCGAGCTCCCATGCCGAATTGGCGGAGGATCTCCGCCAGGAAGTGCGCGAGATGATGCTGAAAGGCAAAAGCGACCAGGAGATTATCGACTATCTCGTGGCCCGCTACGGCGACTTCGTGTTGTACGACCCGCCGATGAAGAGCTACACCGTGCTGCTCTGGTTCGGCCCGTTCGCGATGTTGCTGCTTGGCGCAGGCGTGCTGGTGCTCCAGGTACGCAAACGTCGCCGGACCGTTCAGGAAGTCGTACTCACTCCCGAAGCGCAACAACGCGCCGCCTCCTTACTCAATGAAGAAGGTAACAAATAAATGACTTTATTCTGGTTCATCTGCGCGGCATTATCCATCGTCGCCATCCTGTTTGTCGCAATACCGCTGTGGCGCGGCATTTCCAAAAGCAATTCCGTAGAGCGTGATGCCGCGAATCTGGAGATCCTGCGCGACCAGATCGCGGAGATGGATAACGATCTGAAAAACGGTCTGCTTACCCCCGAACTGCACGAGCAGGGCAAGCGCGAACTGCAGGCGCGGCTGCTCGATGAAGTGGGCGATGCCAAAAACGAAGAAGCATCCAACAAACCGCATCCGCTCAAGATCACGGCTATCATATTGGCGGTGCTGTTGCCGCTAGCTTCAATCGGGTTGTATCTGAAAATTGGGAACCCGAATGCCCTTCTGCCGCAGGCGGCGTTTAGTGGCGGAGGTATCGTGCGCGACGAGGCCAGCCTCAAAGCGTTGGAAGAAAAATCCGCCCAGAATCCCAACGATCCGGAAGTGCTGTTCATATTGGCACGTTCCTATGTTGAGCTCGGCCGCTATGCGGATGGGGCGAGAAAGTACGACAGCCTGACCAGACTCGTCCCGAACGAGGCGACGCTATGGGCTGATTACGCTGACGCTTTGGCGATGACTCACAATACCCTTGTCGGAGCGCCAACCAAATTGCTGGATCGCGCACTGGAGATCGATCCGAACCTTGCAAAAGCGCTGGCGCTGTCCGGAACCGCCGCGATGGAGCGCGGGGATTATGCTGCTGCCCTCGTGCACTGGGGAAAACTGCTGAAGCAGATACAGCCCGGAAGCGAGGACGCAAAAATGATCGAAGAAGGCCTGCAACAGGCACGCCAGATGCTTGCCCAGAGCAAGGGAGGAAAGGTCGCTCCTGCGCTGGAGCAGATCAACGAACCACCTGCCAGCGCGCAAGCTGCAGCAGGCAAGGAGCGCATCACCGGAACCGTGAATTTGAGTAGTGCATTAAAGAATCAGGCGGATCCGGAAGACACGGTATTCGTGCTGGCACGCGCGGCAGAGGGGCCGAAGATGCCGCTGGCGATTCTCCGCAAACAGGTCAAGGACCTGCCGGTCAAGTTCAGTCTGGACGACAGCATGGCAATGTCGCCGGCGATGAAAATGTCCAACTTCGACCAGGTGGTGATCGTGGCGCGTATTTCGAAATCCGGCAATGCGATGCCTCAGCCCGGCGATCTGATGGGCATGAGCAAGCCGCTTGCATTGGGAAGCAGCGGGATCAAAATCAGCATCGACCAGCAAGTCCGCTGATTGGCGCAGATGCGACTCTATGGGCTGGCGCTGGACGTGCCGGCCCATTTTATTTTCGGCTGCTAGCCCAGGCGCGAGATTGCGAACGGGCGGTGCTCGGGCATTCGTCGCATGGGTACATGGACGGATTCGCGCGATGCGGATAAAGGAGGCCACAGGTGAATGAGAATGAACGCGTTGTGCAGTCTCCCTGCGTGCGCAATTGTTGCTTGAATGACGATGATATTTGCCTGGGCTGTTTTCGTTCACTGCAGGAAATTTGCGAATGGTCGCAGTCCGATGATCAGAAGCGCATATTGATTCTGCAAAACGCAGGGTGCAGAAGAGCATCGGCAGATAGAAATCCCGCTGGCCGGTGTTGATCGTCAATTGCGAAAGATGTTCAATGTTGCCGTTACGTCCCTGATCTAGCCTATGCATACTGTCCATCAAATCGTCCGTAATCGCCCGCGCCTGATTATTTCGATATTCACGGGATTGATTGTTGGATGGATCATTCCTTCGCAATGGAGTCCTGTCGGACGTGCACTGATCGGCTGGAATGTGACTGTATGGTCTTATCTTTGCCTGATGGGCTGGCTGATGATGCGCGCAAGTCATGCCAGGGTGCGCATGATCGCAGAGCAGGAGGACAAGAGTGCGGTTGTTATTCTGGCGATTATGTCGGTTGCGGCGATCGTCAGCCTTGCCGCGATTGTCCTGGAGCTTTCAACTGTCAAAGACCTCGCTCTCGGCGGCCGCATGGTTCACTATACATTCACCGGCGCCACAATTTTCGGATCGTGGTGCCTTGTCGCAATCCTGTTCACTTTCCACTATGCGCGTCTCTTTTACCGGTCGCCAGTAGAGCGTCGAGCACTTCGATTCCCGGATGACGAAGCAAACCCTGACTATTGGGATTTTCTGTATTTCTCTTTCACCATTGCGGTTGCTGCGCAAACATCGGACATTTCGGTGATGACGCGACCGATGCGCAAAACCGTGCTTGCACAATCGGTACTCAGTTTTATATTCAACGCGGCCATCCTGGGTATGACGATCAATATTGCAGCCAGCCTGGTGGGCGGGTGAGCGGCGTGCTTGCCTGGCGACCCGGCAGGTTCGTGGCCTGATGGCAGATTAGTCAGGCTTGGCGAGGTTTCAATTAGAATATTGCCGTCAAGACTCAAGGCTAGTGAGAGGAGAGTGCCCTTTGAGAAGTCTGCTGGTATTGTTGGCGTCACTGATCGTTTGCAGCACTGCCCATTCTGCGGCACTGTTTGGCACTGTTGATGCCCTTTCCGGCAGCGCCAATGTGGAAGACCCGTCCGGGACATCCGCCGCAGTGTCGGTCGGACTGAATATCTACGAAGGTCAGACCATTGTTTCCGGCCCTGAAGGAGAGGTTCAACTGGTCACGGAGGACGGCGGTATCATCGCCGTGCGCCCGAATACAGTGTTTCGCGTCGACGAATACAAGGCCGAGGGAGATTCCTCGGACAGGATGTTCATGTCGCTGCTAAAAGGGGCGGTTCGCTCCATTACCGGCTGGGTGGGCAAATACAATCACTCCGCATACCGCATCACCACTCCGACCGCCACTATCGGTATTCGCGGCACCGACCATGAGACCACTGTGATCGACAATGGTAACGGCGATGAGCCCGGAACTTACGATCACGTCAATGAAGGGGCCACCGAGCTGAAGACGCCCCAGGGTACTGCAGAAGTGACCCCAGGCAAATTCGCATTTGCCCCGAAAGGCAGGGCGGTCGCCCCCATCTTCCTGACGCGGCGTCCGCGCTTTCTCGCGATGCGCAGCCTGAAGATCGAAGAGCGTATCCAATCCCGAAAAGAATATATGCGCCCCCGTCTGGAACGGATGCGTGAAGAGCGCATCAAGACTCAGGGCAACCGCATCGGGCAGGGACACGGCGCGACAATGGAAAGACACAGTGATCTGCGTCCGCATCAATCTCGGCGCGCCGGACAATCATCGCTCAACGCGCGTGGTGAGCGCGGCCTGCGCGACAATCGCAAAAACAATAATAGTCACGCTGAACGACGCGGGGAAGCAGAACGGGAGAAAAGGGTCGCTGAAGAGAGAAGGCATCGCTTTCCCGAGCGAACGCGCCGTGAAAAGCTGAAACGGGAATAACGAACGCTGGCGGCAGGGATCCGGGAAGAGAGCGCGGGATGTTTTAACACCGGAATGAAGCCTCGTTCTCCGTTCCTTTGGTCAAGAATTCCGATTGAGCCCGGCGGGCAATGTCCTAATCTGGTTCCATTTTGAAATCCGTTAAGCCGCTTTGAGCGGCTCGCAATATAAAGCCCCGGGTTTACGAGGGATACCTACCGATACCGTCTTAAGTTGACCATATTGGTATGGCAAGAGTAGTATTTACGCAAAGAAGTCCCCGCATCGTCTGGAGATCTTTTCACAGTTCTCCACCCTTGGAAAATTTCTCAATGCAGGCTTTAGAACGGCCCATTAAAGTTACCTTCAAAAGCATCAAACTGAATCGACCGTAGCTTTGTGGAAAAGTTGTTGTATGACGGGTTTCAACACTTCATATGACTTATCGGTATTCAAAACGATTGGTGATTTTCCAACTTGCCGCGGCCTTGGCAATGTTGATCGCCTTGTACATCGGCACAAAGCCGATGATCTGGGGATGGCTTCTGTTCTCGCCGTTATTTCTGTTTGTTGTAGCCAAAGCTGTTCGCACTTACAAGTACTCATTAACGATCAATGACGATTGCATCACTGTTGTAGATTTTAATAAGCGTGCTCAATACCAGGTTTCCAATATCACGGCGATCAACGTTTGGCCTGCCAAGGGGGAAAGGATCGCTGTCATTACCTTTCTGGACTGGAAAAAGCTGTGTTTTCCAAGTCATCTGGAAGGATTCGACGATCTGGTAGCGTTATTAACAAGATAAACAAAACTGCAAAAGCAAACTTTAGAATCTTGGTAGGTATGACATCGCCGGTTGATTCCTTCAATGTTGGAACAAGGAGGCATCATGTCGACAGATATTCCCGCAAAAATCCCCCCGCACTCATTCCGGCGTACCGCGGACAACACTCCGGCAAGCAGAGCAGGAACCAATACACAAAATCCTCCCACCTCACCAAAAATCCATGAACTGCGGGAAAGGTATGAAGCGCTGAAGGAAAAGAAGAATGGCTTGAATTCGGGCTGAGTCGCCACCAGACTCGTAAATTATTCATTACATAATTCGGTATGCTTATTACTTCCGAGTTTTCGTCGAGGAGTCAGCAGCGGCCATAGTAGCTGCCTGTATGGGGCGAAGGGCCAAAGGAATAGGAGAAGGTGTCCTGTGATTCTCGGGGATGGACTGTCTCAGATGTTCGCGACAGCGAAGCTCGCCGATACTGCGCAGAGGGTGAAGCCTGAAGCACACCGGCAGTGAGAAACCAAATCCGGCGGATTAGAGACCAGCAACTTCAGGCGGTGCGCAGGGATTCACTCCTGCATTCCGACCTCAACTATTCCAACCGCCCGGTGCGGACCCGCATGCCGGGTGGTGTGGGAGGGGTGCGGTCGCATTTGACCGCCCCCTATCCCGATTTAAATCAAATTTGTTGAGACAATCGCCCCTTGCAGAACGTACGACGAAGTAACCCATGAGGAAGCGTCACATGTTTTGGCGACGTAGCGGATGGCCTTCTACGGGGTCATAAACCCCTTCAAATTTCTGTCCGTTCCTGGCTTTCAAGACGGCCTTGTAGCAGGTATTGTCAGGATTTAAGCTGATGATCTGATAGCCTTGCTGTGCCAGCTTATTCTGCATTTCACCAGCCGGAATCCAATGAGCCTTGTCCAAATTCGTGCAATTGAAAGTCCGGGCTAGTAAGGGTGTCGAAAGAGTGATCAGGCTGATGGCAATGACAATATGTTTTATGCGCATGATGATTCCTTTCAAGAGATTATGGGCGTTTCGCGGAATCATGTTCACCCGATCATCTTAAGAGAAACTTAAAGCGCTACTGCAAAGCGGCAAGCGCATATCGGACTGAATGACTGAAATTCAGGCGCTTATGAATTTCTCCCGACCCGTGTTTCTGTTTGATGTCAAAAGAACTCGTATTCCACGCGGAACAGAAGAGTCCTGTCAGGCGCGCCCTGATTGATGCCATGTACCACGCCAAGGCTGTATTCAATTTCTTTTCCGGCATCCGTCCGGATTTCCCCATAAAGCACGGGGCCGATCTGATAGGCATTGTCATTGGGGCGCATGTAGACTTCGATGCCAGGCGAAAATGAAGCCTTGTTAAAGTCCATTTTGTAACTGACGCTGTAGGCAGAGCGGAATACATATGAGCTGCTCGCTCCGGCGCCGACTTCCTTTTCCCAGATCAAATTCAGACGCTGATCAAAATGTCCGGACCACTTTTCCAGCAGTGGCCCAAATTCGGCCCTGCTTAATACGCCTGGTTGCTTGTTGTGCGCATACGACGCCAAAAATCCCACGTCCGCCCAGTATTCGCCCCGGGTGGTAAGTTGAAAGGTGTTTTCGAATTCATAACCGGATGGATGCGTTGACGCGCCGGGATCACGATTGAATTCACCGATATATATCTCGGGTTTCCACCAACTGGTAAATGCATGTGCAACCGATATGTTGTAACCGCTCGCGCCATTGAGATCGCTGCGGCCATCTTGCGAGCTGAAACCGTACATTTCCACTTCACTTTGTCCTTGAACCACATATGGCGAATAGACGATGAAGTCGTTGTCCGCGCGGGCCGTGTTCGCCGCCAGACTGATCACGATTGCGAGCCCGGCAATTGGTGCCATTATCCGATTCGGTTGCATAAATATTCTTCCATTCACATTTTGTATGGTTAGTGAGGAAATCTGTTCCTCGAATAGCGTTACTTGAATTACATCTGTATCGGTACTTGTGCCTTAGCCTGGATTTTCAGCGGCCTTTACCTGTTCACTTCGTTTTTTTCCGGATATGCGCATCAAAGTCAGGATCGTCAGGAATGTGCCGACATAAAACACGACCTCAATGCCTGACGGACGAGCGATGTAGCCCACCAGAATATGCAACATCTGCCCAAGCAGGCTGCTTTGGCTCAGTATGTTGGACGTGTTCCATAGCCCGTTTCCCAATGCCGGTAACACGCCGACCTGGTTCAGGAAGGCAGCCGCTTGCGCGGCAAGTCCGGCAGCGAGGAGAAGGATCAACCAGCTCGTGACTGAAAAGAAGTGCCGCACAGGGATGCGCAACAAGCCGAGGTACAGCAACAGTCCCGCGATGATGCCGGCGACCAGGCCTCCAAATCCGCCCAAAACCATATTCAGGCTTTGCTCGCCGCTGGTGGCAATCGCCCAAAGAAAGAGTACCGCTTCGGACCCTTCGCGCATCACTGCGACCAGTGTAATGACCATCAAAGCGGCCAGAGGACGTTGGCCGGATTGGACGGCTGAGCCGATTTCCTTTACATCTGTTGAAAATTGGCGGGCATTTGAGCTCATCCAGACGTTATGCCATGTAAGCATGGCTACCGCGCTGAGCAGAATCACTGCGTTGAGAATGGCCTGCCCATTTCCCGAAAATTCAGAGGAAGCAACATTGGCAAGAATCGCTACAACCGATGCGCCGATCAAGCCGAGGGCGATACCTCCGGCGATCCAACGACCCCGACCAGCAATTCCGCGGCTCGCACCGAGCACGATCGCAATGATGAGTGCCGCTTCCAGCACTTCACGAAACATGATGATTGCCGTTGCGAGCATGTTCAGTTCTCCTTTTTGACGCCAGGCTTCGCCGCAATCGAGCCCTGCATTTCGTGATTGAAGTCGTTAAAGAATTGATAGCTTCCAGGGTCCATCGGCCCGATATAGATCGTCGTTTCTCCATGACCCGGCACGATGACCTCGCGCGAAAGGTCATAACTTTCGAACTCGGCCGGAATGACATCCAGATTGCGGATCACCAGTTTCAGCTTGACGCCGGATGGGAGTGTCAGCTGGTTTGGTTCGAACTTGCTATCGCGAATCGTCAGGACGGTCGGTGCTTCGTCGGCAGCGAGCGCAAAGCCATTAACAACAAGCGCGCCAGCCAGGAATACTGGTAGTAAAAGTGAAAGCCGCATAATTGTTCCTTAAGTTGGAGATGGGGATCAGTTGTCGGTAATGGTAATCATTCTCATTTGCGTTTGCAACTGCATTCGTATATTATTTTCCCAATGCAAAGAAAGCGGGGAATTCACCATGGACCATTTGACTCATCTCAAGACCGCCGGGCTGAAATCCACGCTGCCGCGTCTCAAGGTGTTAAACCTGTTTGGAAACGGAAATGAGCGCCATTTAAGTGCCGAGGATGTCTATAAGAAACTGCTGGCCAGCGGCGATGATGTTGGGTTGGCGACGGTTTACCGGGTACTGACCCAGTTTGAGCAAGCCGGGTTGCTGATAAGACACCACTTCGAAGGCGACAAGTCGGTGTTTGAGCTGAATGAAGGCAAACATCACGATCATATCGTTTGCCTGCAATGCGGAAGGATAGAAGAGTTCTACGATGCGACCATAGAGTCGCGACAAAAAAAGGCAGCAGCCGATCGCGGGTATTCTGTGCACGATCATTCGCTCTACATCTACGCGGATTGCATCAAGCCGAAGTGCCCGAATAAGCCTTAAAGATACCTGTACAAAAGGCAGCTGTTCAGCGCGGGATCGTTGATGCCGGTGCCCTGCAAAACAGGTCGGCAGATATGGGCTCACCTTCTACCAAGGCTGCGCAGGCAGCCTTGATCCAGTTAGTCACCAGCCAGTTCAGACCGGTTGCGGAAATGCTCCAGTGCCTCCGGATTCAGCAGCGCTTCGAGATTCTTTACCGGTTCGCCGTGAATCACGTTGCGCACTGCAATCTCCACCAACTTGCCGCTCTTGGTGCGCGGCATGTCGGGCACGGCCAGGATCTTCGCCGGAACATGCCGCGGGGTCGTGTTTTCGCGTATGGTGGATTTGATCCGCTTCACCAGTTCTTCGGTCAGAACGATACCGTCACGCAGCCTGACAAATAGCACGATGCGCACGTCGCCGAGACTGCGCGGCGGCCAGGTCTGCGCGATGACCAGGGATTCCATCACCTCCGGCAGGCGCTCCACCTGCCGGTAGATCTCTGCAGTGCCAATGCGTACACCGCCGGGATTGAGTGTGGCGTCCGAGCGCCCATGGATGACGAGGCCGCCATGTTCCGTGATCTCGCAGAAGTCGCCGTGGCACCAGACTTCGGGGAATCGTTCGAAGTATGCGGCCCGATATTTCGTGCCGTCGGTATCGTTCCAGAAACCCAGCGGCATCGACGGAAAGGGCTGGGTGCAGACCAATTCCCCTTTCTCTCCGCGTATGGGTTTGCCGTTTTCATCGAAGACATCCACCGCCATGCCAAGTCCGCGGCACTGGATTTCACCGCGTCTCACCGGCAAGATCGGGCTGCCCAGGACAAAGCAGGAGACGATGTCGGTGCCACCGGAGATCGACGACAACTGCACCTCCGGTTTGATGGAGCGGTACACGAAGTCGAAGCCTTCGGCGGATAACGGACTGCCCGTGGAGAAGATCGCACGCAAGGAAGCAAGGTCGAAGCGCTCCCGCGGTACCAACCCTGATTTGGCCAAGGCGTCGATATATTTGGCAGACGTCCCGAAGTGCGTCATGCGTTCTGCTTGCGCGTAATCGAAAAGGATGCGGCCGTCGCGGACGAAGGGGTTGCCATCGTAGAGCAAGAGCGTGGCGCCGCTGGCGAGGCCGCTCGCCAGCCAGTTCCACATCATCCAGCCGCAGGTGGTGAAATAGAACAGTCGGTCTCCCTCGCGCACGTCGCTGTGCAACTGGTGCTCCTTCAGGTGCTGCAACAGGGTGCCGCCTGCGCCGTGGACGATACATTTGGGCACGCCCGTGGTGCCCGAGGAATACAGGATGTAGAGAGGATGATCGAAGGGCAGGGCAGCGAAATCGATCGTGTCCGCTCCGGCAAACGGTGCGACGAAATCCTTCCAGCCCACTGCCTTGGGTATCGCATCGTGCAAGGCAGATTCTGATACGTAGGAAACGACAATGACTTTCTCGACCGTTTGCAGCTGGCCCGCCACTTCACCCAGCTTGCCCAGCACGTCGATCGTCTTGCCGTTGTAGAAATAGCCATCGACGCCGATCAGCACTTTTGGCGTCACCTGCCCAAAACGATCCAGCGCACCCTGTACGCCGAAATCCGGGGAAGCGGAGGTAAAGATCGCACCGATGCTCGCAACGGCCAGCATGGCAATGATCGCTTCCGGCATGTTCGGGAGCCACACAGCCACACGGTCACCGGCTACAACGCCCTGATCGCGCAGCGCAGCCGCCAGCTGCGCCACTTCGCTGTGCAGTTCCTTGCGCGAAAGTCTGCGCTGCACCCGATCTTCGCCCCAGAACACCAGAGCGTCAGCGTTCGTCGAGGGACGCAACAGGTTCTCGGCGAAATTAAGTCGTGCTTCGGGGAACCAATGCGCACCCAGCATTCGTTGCTGCGGATCCCGCTGCAGAATGCGCGCTCCCGGCTCGCCGATGACCTCGGCGAAATCCCACACTGCCCGCCAGAATGCTTCAGGCTGTTCTATCGACCAGCGCCACAACTCCTCATAGCCTTTCGGCTCGGCGCCATCGGGTTTCAAATTGCGCATGAAGGCCGTCACACGGGCGGTGGCGACATTTTCGGGAGAGGATGTCCAGCAAGGATCGGTCATATTTCTTTATATCAAACGCGTCTTGAATTCATCATGGATGCAACACGGCAAATTTCCGGAATGTCCAACCGCCATACTTCCTACCGACAGCCGCTACCAAAGAACGCGAACTGGGAGCGGTGTCGTCTCGGGAAGAAGCGCTATTCCGAACTCACGGCAGTATCGGAGGTACAAACGGCATGGTCATCGACAGCAGCCACAGCAGGAAGATCGTGACCGGAGCCAGGAATATCAGTTGCAGCATGGTGTAACCGGCCAGTTCGCGCGCTTTGACGCCAACCAAACCCATCAAAGGCAGCATAAAGAACGGGTTGATGAAATTCGGCAATGCTTCGGACGCGTTATAGCATTGCACCACCCATGCCAGGTTGACCTTGAGTTCGGTTGCTGCCTGCAGCAGATATGGCGCTTCGACCACCCACTTGCCGCCGCCTGAAGGCAGGAACAAGCCCAGGATCGCCGAATACACCCCCACAACCGCAGCCAATGTATCCTGTGTCGAGATGGAAACAAAGAATTTCGCCAGAATCTCATTGATGCCGGAGCCCATCAATATCCCGAATATGCCGGCATAGAGCGGAAACTGAATCAGGATGCCGCCGGTCATGGGTACCGCTTTGGCAATCGCGCGCAGGAAAGCGCGAGGCCGCCAGTGCAACAACAATCCTGCGATGATGAACATGAAGTTGTAAGTGTTCAAATCCAGCGCAGCCAGCCCTCCCTTGGTGGAAAAGACGTCCATCAAATAGATCACGCCCAGGGCGGCGAGCACTACCGTCAGGAAGGGACTGAATTCCAGGTTTTCGCCGGGCGTTTTTGCGACCCCGATATCTTCGGATTCTTGGTGTTTTACGCCCGCCATCTCAAAGGTTTTCGCTAAATGCGCCGCCGGGGTGGATGAATAGCAGATCCATGTGGAAATCACCATGGGCGTAAGAATCATCACCAGGTTTTGCCAAGTAAACAAAGTCTGTTCGAGCGAGATCACTCCGCTGATCTTGAGCAGTGCCGGGGGAATGGATCCCTTCGTCGCCATCATCAATGCTGCGGAAGATGACAAGCCGAGCGCCCACACCGTGCCAAGGCCGAGAAAACCTGCTGCGCTGATCGCGCGATAATCCACTCCGTCCAGACGCTTGCAGATTTCGCGCATCAGGATGCCGGAAAAGATCAGGCTGAAACCCCAGCTGAGCAACGAAGTGAGCATCGCCATGAAACCGACATAGGCAACGGCCCCCCTGGGAGTCTTCGGAAACCTGGCCAGTACCACAATCAGCTTTTGTACCGGTTTGGACACCGCCACGACATAGCCACCGATCACGACGAAGGCCATTTGCATGGTGAAGGGAATCAGGTTCCAGAAGGATTTGCCGAAATCTATGGAGACCTGCGAAGGCGTTCTGCCCATTGCCAGCGCGCCGAGACCGACGATGACCACAGCCAGCGCGGCAAAGACAAAGGCGTCCGGAAACCATCTTTCGCTCCAGTTGGCCAGACCGATGCCCATTCTTGCGATCACACCTTCCTTTTCCTGACCTGCGATTGCCTGAGAACTTTTTTTATTCATTTTCTTTCTCTCCCCTTCACAAAGTTAAGATCCAAACTGTCAACGATAGTACCCATCAATACCTGATCGACGTCACAACTGCCTGAATTTGTGCCGGCAGAATCTACCACGCGCAAGGGACTCAGAGGACGTCCGCCGCATCGGGGCCGCATTTTCAGAACATTCCTACAAGACAAGAAGACTCTTCCTACAGAGAGTCTCCCGGCAATGCTCCAGCATATTAATTCCACTGTGAACGGGATGCCACCAGAATGGATCCCGCAACGTGCAAGAGGTCTTTAGGGGCGGGCTGCTAAGGCGTATGGCTTCAAGATACTGCCCGACGGGTTCGCCGTGAAGGAGATATATGCGCGTGCAGGCATAGGCATATCGACAAGCAAGGAAGGTCTGGGGAAAGACAACATGAATAAACGTATTGCATTGGTTACCGGCGGCATTGGCGGCATCGGCAGCAGTATCTGCAGGCAGCTCTCTGCCGATGGTCTTGCCGTTGTGGCCAATTACATCGCACCGGAAAAGGAAAAGGCCCATTCCTGGCTGCTCTCGGAACGTGCGGCCGGCAGGGATGTGCATATCGCCGAAGGCGATGTTTCGGATTATGATTCCGTCGCGGTCATGATGGCCAGGATAAAGGCAGAAGTTGGTCCCGTAAGCGTACTGGTAAATAACGCCGGCATCACCAAAGACGGTGTGTTCAGGAAAATGCCGCTGGAAAACTGGATGGATGTGCTTAACGTCAACCTCAACAGCGTCTTTAACGTCACGCGCCAGGTAGTGGATGATATGCTGGCAGAAGGCTGGGGACGTATCATCAACATGTCCTCCGTCAACGGTCAAAAGGGCCAGTTCGGACAGACCAATTATTCTGCCGCAAAAGCGGGTATGCATGGTTTCACCAAAGCGCTGGCGCAGGAAACGGCCGCGAAAGGTATTACCGTCAATACCATCTCGCCCGGCTATATTGGCACCGAGATGCTCATGGCGATCAAGCCGGAGATACTTGGCCAGATCGTTTCTACCATCCCGGTAGGGCGCTTGGGCAAGCCGGAGGAGATCGCCAAACTGGTGTCTTATCTTGCGTCGGACGATGCGGCGTTCATCACCGGTGCCAACATTGCCATCAATGGCGGTCTGCACATGTACTGAAAACGAATTTCATATTGTTTCTTTAAGATCGGGTGAGTTTACAAATGAGCAAAGAAGTCGTGGTCCTTAGCGCTGTCCGTTCCGCCATCGGTACTTATGGGGGTTCCCTGTCCGATATCGAACCGGCCGAACTGGCCGGCACCGTGATGAAAGAATCGGTGGCGCGCTCCGGAGTCGATCCGAAAGCGATCAACTACGTGACCGTCGGCAACACCATCCCCACCGAAAGCCGGTTCGCCTACGTCGCCCGCGTGGCAGCGATCCAGGCCGGGCTGCCGATGGAGTCGGTCGCCATGTCGGTGAACCGCCTGTGTTCATCCGGCCTGCAGGCCATCGTGACGACTGCGCAGAACATCCTGCTCGGCGATTGCGACTATGGCATAGGCGGCGGCGTCGAAGTGATGAGCCGCGGCGGATATTTGTCCAGTGCGATGCGCACCGGTGCGCGCATGGGCGACACTCATCTGATCGACACCATGGTCGCAACGCTGACGGATCCCTTTGGCGTGGGCCACATGGGCATCACCGCCGAGAATCTCGTTACGAAATGGGGCATCACGCGCGAGGAGCAGGACGCGCTTGCCGTCGAGTCGCACCGCCGTGCCACGGCGGCGATCGGCGAAGGTCGTTTCGGTTCCCAGATCGTTCCCATCGTCAAGCAGACCCGCAAGGGCGAAGTGGTCTTCGATACCGACGAGCATGTCAGGCCCGGCACGACGATGGAAACGCTGTCCAAGATGAAACCCGTGTTCAAGAAAGACGGTTCCGTGACCGCCGGCAACGCTTCGGGCATCAATGACGGCGCCGCTTTTCTGGTGCTTGCCGATGCGGCAGTGGCGGGCGCTGCAGGGCACAAGCCGATGGCGCGGCTCGTGTCGTATGCCGTGGCCGGCGTGCCCAACGAGATCATGGGAGAAGGTCCGATTCCTGCAACCAGGCTGGCGCTGAAGAAAGGCGGCCTCACGCTTGCCCAGATGGACGTGATCGAAAGCAACGAAGCCTTTGCGGCGCAGGCCATCGCAGTGGCGCGCGGCCTGGATTTCGACCCCGACAAGGTCAACCCGAACGGCGGCGCGATCGCACTGGGCCATCCGGTAGGGTGCTCAGGTGCATTCCTTGCGACCAAAGCCATTTACGAATTGCAGCGCACCGGCGGACGCTACGCCCTCGTGACCATGTGCATCGGCGGCGGCCAGGGATTCGCGGTGATCTTTGAAAGGTATTGAGCGCACGCCCTGTACACTCAACTGTGAATCCATTCCTTCTCTCACAGGAACGGCCCATGATCGACCAGGAAGACGCATATTTTCCTTCAATCCCGTTTCGTGCGATTGTCGAACAATCGCTGGCCGGTATCTACGTGCTTCAGGACGAGCACTTTGCCTATGCGAATACTACCTGGGCGGAAATGATAGGAAGGACTCCGGAAGAAATGATCGGGGGCCACCTGCGCGAGTTCGTGGATCCCGATTTTCTCGACGAATTGATGGCACTCTATTGGCGCCGTATCAACGGGGACCTGAAAAGCCTGAGGTTCGTTACGCGTCTGGTGCATAAGGACGGCCGCGTCATCCTGATCGAAGTTCATGGCACGCGGATGGACTACAAGGGACGCCCAGCCATCGTCGGTATCGGGGTAGATGTCACCGAGCGCCTGAAAAGAGACGAGGAACTGATCCGCTCCAAGGCCCAATTGCAGGAGCTTGCGGCGAATATCAACAGATTGCGCGAAGAGCAGCGTGCAAAATTCGCCCGCGACCTCCACGATGTACTCGGAGGCATGCTGACTTCCATCAAGATGGATGTCAGCAGGATCATGCGCAGGGTCGATTCGCCCGAAGTGCAGGAGATCACCCACGGCCTGCTTGCACTTACCCAGGATACGATCAATACGGTCAGGGAAATCTCGGAGGAACTCAGGCCCAGTGCGCTTGATCACATCGGCCTCGTGGCCGCCATCGAGAAAGAGATCGCCGTGTTCTCCAACCGTTACAATATCGCCACCTGCCTGGCCCCCTGCGAAGTGACCACCAGACTCTCACCCAAGCGAAATATCGCGATCTACCGGATATTCCAGGAAGCACTGACCAACATCGCCCGGCATGCCGATGCCACTTCCGTCTTCATATGCCTGGAATTCAACGACGACGATTTCCGCATGGAAATCGTCGATAACGGCCGGGGCATCGACATGGAGTCGCAAACGATGACGCCCATCGGCCTCCTTGGCATGTCGGAGAGGGCCAGGGAGATCGGCGGGACCCTGGAGATCGGGCCCAATCCGGGAGGAGGCACCCGGCTTTGCCTGTTTGCTCCTTTAGTGCATCAAGGAGTTCAATGACATGATCAGAGTGCTAATCGTGGATGACCACACCATCTTCCGCTCGGGTCTCAAGCGGCTCTTCTCCGATGAAAACGACATCTGTGTCGTGGACGAGGCATCCAACAGCACCGAGGCGCTGGACAAGATTCGCAAGCATGAACTCGACCTCGTACTGATGGACGTCAGCATGGCGGGCCGAAGCGGCCTGGAAGCCCTCGAGTCGCTGCGGATCGAATTCCCGCAATTGCCGGTGCTGATCCTTTCGATGTATTCTGAAGAGCAGTATGCCGTGGTCGCCATGAAGGCAGGGGCCAACGGCTATCTGTCCAAGGATGCCGAGCCTGCCGAATTGATCGGGGCGATCCGGAAGATCGCCGCAGGCGGCCGCTATCTGACCAACCGGGGAACCGAACTCATGCTGATGCAATTCAGCGGGAAGGACGACCGCCCAACCCACCAGAAGCTCTCGACCCGCGAATTCGAGATTATGAGAATGATCGCCAATGGGATCTCGCTGACCGAGATCGGCGAGCGCCTGAACATCAGCGTCAAGACCGTCAGCACCTATCGCACCCGTATACTTGAAAAGATCGGCGTCAAAAGCAATGCGGAGCTCGCCAAGTTCGCCTTGCGCAATGAAATCGTCTGAGCCGCGGCAGGATATCCCCAAGCGGCAGTTGTCCGGACTGCCAACTGCACAAGCCAGCCATGTCAGTTTTTTCCTACGCGCTGATTAGAACCTTCTGACTACCGCCATAAGACCCGGCCCATTACGATTCCGGCATTGGGTAGTGTCGATCCCGGCCTCGAAAATCAGCTCACCCGGATCGGTTCGCCCGCCATAAAGACACGGCAGTTTCCGTAACGACGATACGTGTCGCAGACTTCAAACGCGAAATTACCTACAACAATCATGGGAGAGTGATTCATGGACTTCATCATCGTACTGGCAGCCTTGTGCTTTCTGATGTTTGTCGCCTATCGCGGCTACAGCGTCATTCTTTTCGCCCCGGTGGCCGCGCTCGGTGCCGTGCTGCTGACCGATCCGACGCTGGTAGCGCCGATGTTCACCGGCCTGTTCATGGACAAGATGGTTGGCTTCGTCAAACTGTATTTCCCCGTCTTCCTGCTCGGGGCCATCTTCGGCAAGGTGATCGAGCTGTCCGGTTTCTCCAAGTCCATCGTCTCCGCCATCATCAGCATCGTCGGGCGTGAACGGGCCATCCTGTCCATCGTCGCCGTCTGCGCCATCCTGACCTACGGTGGCGTCTCGTTGTTCGTCGTGGTCTTCGCGGTCTATCCTTTTGCAGCCGAGATGTTCAGGCAAAGCGACATACCGAAGCGCTTGATCCCCGGTACGATCGCGCTCGGCGCTTTCACGTTCACGATGGATTCGCTGCCGGGCACGCCGCAGATACAGAACATCATCCCGACCACGTTCTTCAAGACCGACATCTATGCCGCACCCTGGCTCGGTACAATAGGCGCCGTCTTCATTCTGATCGCCGGTCTCACCTATCTCGAATGGCGTCGCCGCCAGGCTGCGGCAGCCGGCGAAGGCTACGGCACCAACCTGGTGAATGAACCGGAACCCTTCGAACGCGAAAAGCTGGCCAATCCCTGGATCGCGATCTTGCCGCTGATTCTCGTTGGCGTCATGAACAAGGTATTCACCATCGTGATACCGGCGGCCTATGGCAAGACGCATTCCTTCATTCCGTCGGTCGTCGGCAAGGCAGCGCCGGTGGTTCAGGAGATTTCCAAGATCACAGCCATCTGGGCGGTGGAAGGTGCGTTGCTGGTCGGCATCCTCATCGTGCTGATCTTCGCCGGCAAGACAGTATTCTCCAGATTCGCCGAAGGCTCGAAATCGGCCATCAGCGGAGCGCTGCTCGCTTCGATGAACACCGCGTCGGAATACGGCTTCGGCGCCGTGATCGCGGCCTTGCCGGGTTTTCTTTCCGTCTCCAACGCGCTCACTTCCATTCCCAACCCGCTGGTCAATGAAGCGATCACCGTCACGTCCCTCGCCGGCATCACTGGCTCGGCGTCAGGCGGCATGAGCATCGCTCTCGCGGCCATGGCCGATACTTTCATTCAGAACGCGCAGGCGGCCGGCATCCCGCTTGAAGTCTTCCACCGTGTCGCCGCGATGGCCAGCGGCGGCATGGATACCCTCCCGCACAATGGCGCCGTCATCACTTTGCTGGCGGTGACGGGACTGACTCACCGCGTCTCCTACAAGGATATCTTCGCGATCACCGTCATCAAGACCTCCGCGGTATTCGTCGTCATCGCCGCGTTCTACCTCACTGGCGTCGTCTGAAGCAGCGCGAAAGCAACAAGAAGAAAACAGCCATGCCTACATCACAGCTTACCGCGGCGAATCCGCCACGTGTGTCCGATACCGGCAAGATCATGAGCGCGCGCGAGGCTGTCAGCCGGATTCGCGACGGCGACACCATCGCAACCAGCGGCTTTGTCGGCATCGGTTTTCCCGAGAACATCGCCGTTGCACTCGAGGCCCTGTTTCTGGAAGGGAGTGACGCCGGGGCGCATCGGGTGGGTCACCCGCGCAACCTGACCCTTGTTTACGCCGCAGGGCAGGGCGACGGCAAGGAGCGCGGTCTCAATCATCTCGGCCACGAAGGTCTGCTGGGCCGTGTGATCGGCGGGCACTGGGGACTTGTACCCAGGCTGCAACAGCTCGCCGTAGCGAACCGCATCGAAGCGTGGAACCTGCCGCAGGGCGTCATCACCCATCTCTACCGCGACATCGCCGCCGGCAAACCCGGAACGCTGACGCGTATCGGCCTCGGCACGTTCGTCGACCCGCGCTTCGGTGGCGGCAAGCTCAACGAGAAGACCACTGCCGACCTGGTGCGGCTGATGGAGATCGACGGCGAGGAATACCTGTTCTACAAGGCCTTCCCCATCCATGTCGGCGTCATCCGCGGCACCACCGCCGATGCCGACGGCAATATCACGATGGAAAAGGAGGCGCTGACGCTGGAGGCACTGGCCATCGCCATGGCCGCGCACAATAGCGGCGGCATCGTCATCGCCCAGGTCGAGCGCATCGCCGAACGCGGCGAACTCAATCCCCGGCAGGTGAAGATCCCGGGCGTGTTGGTCAATTGCGTGGTCGTGGCCGAAAAGCCCGAATACCACATGCAGACTTTCATCGAGCAATACAGCGCGGCATTCGCGGGCGAGATCCGCGTGCCGCTGTCGGAGATTCCGGTCATGGCGATGTCCGACCGCAAGATCATTGCGCGCCGCGCTGCCATGGAGCTGTCCGCCAATGCCATCGTGAATCTCGGCATCGGCATGCCCGAGGGCATCGCCTCTGTCGCCACCGAAGAAAGTATCCTCGACCTGATGACGCTCACCGCCGAACCTGGCGTGATCGGAGGCATCCCAGCCGGCGGGCTCAACTTCGGCGCTGCCACCAACACCCAGTCCATCATCGACCAGCCGAGCCAGTTCGACTTTTACGACGGCGGCGGATTGGACATCGCCTTTCTCGGCCTCGCGCAGGCGGATCGCCAGGGCAACCTGAACGTCTCCAAGTTCGGCTCGCGGCTGGCCGGTGCGGGCGGTTTCATCAATATTTCCCAGAGCGCCAGAAAAGTCGTGTTCGTCGGTACCTTCACCGCGGGCGTTCAGGAGATCACTGTCGAAGACGGCAAGCTGAAGATCACCCGGGATGGCGGGGTGATGAAATTCGTGGACGAAGTCGAACACCGCACCTTCAGCGGCATCGAGGCCAACAAGAGCGGCAAGCCCGTGCTCTACGTTACCGAACGCTGCGTCTTCCGCCTTTGCACAGAAGGGCTCGAACTGATCGAGATCGCTCCCGGCGTCGATATCGAACGTGACATTCTCGCGCTGATGGCCTTTCGTCCGGTCATGAACACAAAACCCGGATTAATGGATGAACGAATCTTTCAGGAAGGCCCCATGAATCTTCGACCCATACTGTTGGAACCATAAAAACGGCCTATTTATCAAGCAATCAGAACCGAGCCATCGCTAAGCCACATTAACCAATCACGGGAAATCCCCCGGCTATGCCGGGGTGACAGTAGCGGTTTGACAGATACGGGAGAAAGAAAGCGGAGTTGAAGAAGGGCATCTGATGCAGGATCACGTGCATATGCTGATATCGATCCCTTCGAAATATTCGGTGTCACAGGTGGTGGGATATACAAAGGCAAGAGCGCGATTCATTTGGCTCGGGTTATGGAGGACGCAAGGGTAACTTTGTAGGACAGCACTTCTGGGCGAGAGGCTATTTCGTATTGACGGTAGGACGAGAAGAAGAATTAATGAGAGAGTACATCCGCCACCAAGAGGAAGAAGACAAGCGTATAGACCAGATGAACCTATGGCGCTGAGCGCTCACGTTCAGGTGGCCACAAAGAAAGGGACCGCGTAAGCGACCCCGTTAAGCAGCTTTGAGCGGCTCGCAAAATAAAGCTCCCGGCTTTGCCCGGGGATACTTACTTCCTCCCTATGGCAGAAACCGCCTTCCCCAGAGCCGACAGGATGTATCGCGCAACCGATACGCCCGACAAATACGACTTGAATTCTCTCCACTCAAACTCATCCTGGCTTTCCTCCCCATTCAGATGAAGTGAAGATAGATTTTGCGGGGGTATCGAATAAAGCAGGCCGTGCGAAAAAGCTTTTCGTTGTTCCATGATGCCTCCTTCAATCAAGTCGTGATGCAAGACGGCATTTCGTAAACAATATATACGGTATTACCGTTATCGGCAAGCGTGCGGATTGTGCTGAAATACGACGCCGAGGAAGGGGTGTCGGTCGTACATCGGCTCGATGTAAAAGCGATGCCGGCATTGCGGGGTTCTCAACCATGATGCATTCGGGGCGCATCGGACATCGTTTCACAATCCCGCAGCACTATTGGTTCCGGCACGCCGTGCATTTCCGGGCTGCGGTTGGGCAAAATCGAATCGGAGACGGATCGGCTGCCCGGCGCACCTCATGAACGGAGCGCGACAGACAGGAATAAACCGTATATCCAGTATGGCGATTGGGCCGAAATCTGGCAGTTGATTTTGTGCGAGTGGCATAATGCAAAGAAGCGCACTCGACAGAACATGCAAAATGTCTGAATCTGTGAGCCAGCAATTCATCCCGCAATGATGTCTTAATGAATTTCTATTGCTCTGGAGAAAATTGATGAACAGACCTGTCAATAGTTGCCCCTTGCCAGAGAACGAGTCGCAGCGACTGCGCGCACTCAGATCCTACGAAATACTGGATTCGCAACCCGAGGTCGAATTCGACACGCTGACCAGAGTGGCGACCCACGCTTTCGGAACACCTGCCGGTGTGATCGGTTTGATGGACGCAGACCGCTTATGGTTCAAATCCCGGATTGGCCTCGGTGTGCCCCAGCTTGATCGTCAAATCGCCTTTTGCGCTCACGCCATCATGCGGCCGGGTGAGCCGCTGATCGTGGAGGACCTGCAACAGGATTCCAGATTCGAGGGCAACCCCTTGGTAATGCAAGCCCCGCATCTTCGCTTCTACGCCGGCGCCCCGCTCATCGATCGTGACGGGTTTGCGCTCGGTACTATCGCCGTCGTGGATATTGAGCCGCGCAAGTTCGGAGATACTCAAATCCAATTGTTGCGAGATCTCTCAGTCCTGGTGATTACGGCGTTGGAAAACAGGCAGCGCGCAAAGATGCTGGGACAACTTGCCATGACCGACCATCTTACCGGTCTGCCCAACCGGGCACAGTTCGAACGGACATTAAATTCTGAAATGGCGCATGCGCGCCGAATGAGCGAGCCGTTCACTGTTTTGTTCATGGATATGGATGGGTTCAAGGTTATCAATGACACCTTTGGACATCACGCGGGTGACGAGGTGCTGTGCGAAGTTGCCCGGCGCATCGAGAAACTGGTGCGCGCCGAAGACTTGTTGGCCCGCTTTGGTGGAGACGAGTTTGGCATTTTCATGCGTCAAAGCGACGATAACACAGCAGAGTCACTGGCCAACCGCATCACTGAGGCGGTGCTTGCTCCCATCACACTTTCTGCTGGAATCAAGGTAACTATAGGAATTTCAATAGGTATTGCCAGATATTCCGGCAGCATCAATACCGTTGAGAGTCTTCTGGAGCAGGCGGATCAGTCCCTCTACAAGGCCAAGAGAAATAATAATAACGCTGACCGAAGGAGTGAACAGGCGAGCCCTGTATGACTATCCAGCGGCCTGCGACAGTCATCCAGCCCAAGGCACTGCCATGTTCCCGGTAGCCAGGCTCGAAGCTTGAGTGGTTGCAGTAAAAGCGTTTGAAACTTGGCTCCCGACCTGGACTCGAACCAAGGACCTGCGAGCTGAGATTGGCATCGCTATCCAAGTCATATTCCGCAGGCCAAAATATTCGCAAATAGGTGAATTCGGAGCCTACCAATACCGAACAATGCCGCGTCAAAAAAGGTAAATAAAAAAGCCCCGCGTCGCTGCAAGGCTTAGTAATACTGGCTCCCCGACCTGGAATCGAAGCTCTGTTGCCGAGCGACTTGTCTATTATGTAGGTGCAGGAGGTTGCTTGGCGGCAAAGTGTAACAAGAGTCGTATCAGCATCGATGCACAATACAACGCGATCATTGTGCCAATAAAATCGCCCACAAACATAGGGACTAGTCCTGTCAACCAACTTTTAGCAGTTCCCGACATTTGAAAATACAAGTTTTGAACTACGGAATTGAATAGCGCCCCTAGGAATGCAAACACAAATAGCTGCTTTGCTCTAAGTCCATGCAAGTCTGCCTTGGTCTTCATCAGGTATGCGCCTGACGTCACTGCTAGCATGGGGCACATGGAGGATAAAGCGGATACGATACACGAATTGACACTGGCATCACCATGCCAAGGAAAGGCCATTACTATTGAGCCGGACAGCAGTCCGGCAACGCCATCCCAGCCGAAAAGGAGCACAGCGACCATCCGTAGGGCGGCGGGCAAGAATACCCAGGATATCGACCTTGAAACTTCGAAATTGGTGAATAACCAGTCGTTAAGCTGGTACAACAACCAATAGGCAAGTGCCACACCTGTAATCGCATACAATGAAGCAGGGGAGCAACCGGAGTTGCTTTCGTTTGTCATGTTGCAATTGCCTTGTTTAAACATTCACCCAACATGGCGAAGTATTTGTAGGCAAGTGGCGTTGGAACGATGTATTTAATCCGCTGATTCTCTTCATCAGATTCCAGTGAAATCAAGCCCTTCTTTCTCAACGTGACAAGTCTGCGGTGCACCGTGCTACTCGATATGTCCGGGAACATTTGCATTGCCTCAACTACGCGAACTGATTCTTTTTGATTCCATATGACAACAAATGCGTTAAGCAATTGTTGCTCTATTCCATCCAGCGAGGGAAAAGTGGGAAGTTCACGAATAGCCTGCACCAGGTTAATAAACTTGATGTAGGTCTGCGAGTAATTCGGCGCGGCTGTTTTTTTAGGCATACAAGAATTTTAGCCTAAAGCAGTCAAAAATAAACTTCCAACTAATTACTGACCTAGACGGAATCTGTCGTTACGTGCTAACGTTTGTCAAAGTGACAATAGATGGCAAAATGGCAACTAATATTATGTCACCGTCAAGGTAAGTTAGCTTATGAACAGCGCGACCGGTGTGGAAAGAAAATCGAAATTGAGTTTACTCAATGATTTCCTGTTTTTTCACATCAATGAAAGGAATTTTGCAGTTCGCATTGAACAGATTAATTCGCGCATAAGACTTTACCCGCGGATAGTAATTTCCCAGCTGGCAATAGCTTTCCTGCTTGTGGGGGTAATGTGGAATGGAGTGGTACATGATGTATTGTTCGCTTGGCTAGCACTGGCATGTGCAGCACATACTTTTGAATTGGTATATTGGCTGCGGTTTCATCAGGACGCCCAAAATATAAGGCAATGCCGTCGTTGGAACATTGGGTTCCGCTGGTTTTCTGGAATTGTTGGCATTATATGGGGCAGTACCGGCCTGCTCATGTTTGTGCCTGGTCAAATGGTCTACCAGGCGTTTTTGATCTGTGTAGTACTGGGGATTTCCGGAGCGGCTGTGACCAGCAATCCTGTTCATCCACCATCATTGTTTATCCATTTGGGCACGCTAATATCGCCTATATTATTTAGAGTATTGTGGGTGGGAGATTGGACGCACCTGTTTTTGGGCAGCATGCTGGTTATATACATTCTGTTTGTATTGAATGCCTCGCTCGAATTAATTCATACTTTTGAAAAATCCTTACAGCAACGCATTGATAATGAAAAGCTTACCGCCGAGCTTAAACAAGCCCAATCTATTGCGCATATCGGTAGTTGGCATTATGCCTTTGGTACAGGTCAGTTTACTTGGACAGAAGAGTTGTATCGAATTTTCGGTGTTTCATCCAAAACTTTTATACCGAGCACAGAGACACTTATCAGTTTAATCTACCCCGACGATCAATCAGCCATGCATAAATGGATAGAAGCATGCGCTACAGGACAAAAACCAAGTGCGTTAGAGTTTCGCTGTTTGTGCCCAGACGGGACGATTAGCCATATTCAGTGGCATGGGGAATTAACATTGGATGCAGAGGCGAAACCTTCATATATCGTGGGAACGGGCCAAGACGTCACCGAGCGCAAGCGAGTAGAGGCGCAAATCAACAATATTGCATACCATGATGCATTAACGGGACTCCCCAATCGTCGCCTATTAGATGACCGCTTGGAGCAAGCTTTTGCAGCCTGTAAGCGCAGTGGTCAATATGGGGCGCTGATTTTCCTTGATCTGGATAACTTCAAGCCGCTTAACGATACACACGGTCACAAAGTGGGAGATTTATTGCTGGTGGAGGTGGCGCACCGACTTGGAAGTTGTGTGCGTAAAGTGGATACGGTTGCACGCTTTGGTGGCGACGAGTTCGTGGTGATACTCAATGAGCTGGGCGACAATGAATCTGAATGTGCCGAACAGGCTGGTATCGTAGCGGAGAAAATTCAGTATGCATTGGCAGGCACCTATTGGCTGCCTTTCGAATCCGAGGGATCAACAAAGTTGGTCGTTCACCAAAATGTTGGAGCTAGTATGGGTGTGGCTTTATTCAACAAAAATATAAATGCCGAAAATGTTCTCAAGTGGGCTGATGTGGCGATGTATCAAGCCAAGAACACAGGGAAGAATCGTATTCTATTCCACGAAGCTCTTGTTTGAGTAATAACCACAGCCCTATCTGCCATGCGAATCGAATACATCCCCAAAATTACCACCCCTGCAGCCGAGCCGCAGCCGGACACTCCGAGCCATCTCAAGAAGTTGATGCTAAAGAACTCTTCCAGAGCAGTTGGACTGGATCAATTGCGACAGTTGGGCAAGTCATCGGAGTGCTAAGGTGCGGTGGTGGTGATCGAAGTATGACTTTAATTAATGAGTATAGCGATGGGAGTTCCCATGCAAGTCACGTTGATCCTGGATGACCGAAGTAGCAAGACTTTATTAGCCAACAATGGCTGTCCCTGGCGAGCCATCAGCGATACGGTCATGGGTGGCACTTCGTCAGCCCAACTTGTACCTGCGGAAGTAGATGGGCGTACATGCCTGCGACTGACCGGGGAAGTTAGTCTGGAAAACAACGGAGGATTCGTTCAGGCTAGTTTAGACCTGTCGGATAAAGGACTGCTGGACGCATCAAAATTTAGTGGCATTGAATTAGATGTTCTCGGCAATAATGAAATTTACAACCTCCATTTGCGTACCGATGACACGAAAATTGTCTGGCAATCTTATCGGGCAAGCTTTAATACCACGCGAAATTGGCAGACAATCAGGATTCCCTTTGATGGTTTCATCCCACATCGAATTGATGTTCCTCTGGATACAAGCCGATTGCGCAGGTTGGGCGTGGTCGCAATAGGCAGGACAATGCAGGCTGACATCTGTATCAGCCGGTTGGCTCTGTATTTGAGGGCCTAAAGCAAGACGTATGTAGTTGAATTTGGGGAGCAGTGCGTCGTGGCAGTGGGATCGACCTATTGGCGAAGATCGGGCTAGTCAAGACCGGGCCAGCCTATACCGAACAAGGCCGCGTCAAAAAAAATGTGAATAAAAAAAGACCTGCATCGCTGCAGGTCCTTACTTATCTGGCTCCGACCTGGACTCGAACCAGGGACCTGCGGATTACTCGGTCAGGCTACGGTGTGGTTCATGCACTCATCGCACGCATCCTGTCAATTTTCTCGATAACAGCCTGATAGAGATCATGGTCGGAATCGGGGTTATTGCGGTCTGGATGATGTGCGCTACGGATCTTTCTCAGTTTAGTCATACAGTCTGGCAGGTCATGTACCTTGGTCACCCGGTCACCGTTTTTGACCATTGCGCGCTGAAGCTCAGCCTCTGCGCCTTCGCGTGAGGCATATAACTTCTTGCTGCCAAGACGCCAATCATCCTGGTTTTTGCGTGGGGACAGCTTTTCCTTCCCATCAAACCAGACCCATTTTCCGGTATCTGGATCCCGTTCAAAATGAATGGTGGTGATGGAGTAGGTGTAAACGGGCGGTTCGATTTCCTTGGCGAATAGGTTGATGATCTTACCGACAGTCCCCACCGTCGCAAGGTAATACGCGCCTGCCTCATGCGGGCAGAACGCGCTGCTCTGCGTCGTTTCAGGCTTGCTGCCGTTACTTGATGAATTCATTTCAGCCATGCGGCTGAGTGCTTTACGTTGTGCGTTTGTCACTGGTATTGCTCCATTTGTATCTTTTCGCGACTTGGCAGCTTTTATTGCAAGCTGCGGATTTTTTTGGATTTCGCCCCAAAAATAAAAAGGCCACCTCGAAAGATGGCCCTCAATATACTGGCTCCCCGACCTGGACTCGAACCAGGGACCTGCGGATTAACAGTCCGTCGCTCTACCGACTGAGCTATCAGGGAATTGATGAGGGCGCTATACTAATGACTACGAGCGTTTTGGTCAATAACAGAAACGTCTTTGAGAGAGAAATTCAATGTTTTTTCACGGTAGCTCACACATTTCTAAAGATGCGTGATCAATAAAAACAAAATTTACGTGGATTATGGACAAGAAAACGATCTATATCAAAACTGACAAGGGCGAGCACGAAGCAAGCAATCTATCGAGCGACCTCAAGCGAATCTTGTCTCTCATCGACAACAAATCCAGGGCGGATGAACTGGCGAAACGTGCGCCCCCCAGCTTGCGAGAAAGCTGGGATGAGATTCTGGGAGAACTGCTGGCAGGTGGGTACATCATTGACAAAGAGCGGCCCAACATAGAACCCAGGATCGCCAAGCCCAAATTCAACCCGCTGAAAATGTTCAGTCCGAAGCCTGCCGGAATGTTTGTTCCAAAACCGGCGGCACAACCTCCGGGGGGAGACCTGGATTTCAGCGCAATGCCCTCCGCGCGCACGCCAGATGCCGATGCGATTGCGGCCAGACAGAAAGCTGATGTAGCGGAAAAAGCGCGTGCCGATCTGGAAGCTAAACAGAAGTCGCAGGCAGCGGCAGCCGAACTGGAAGCCAGCGTTGCAGCAGCCAAGGCAAAGGCAAATGCAGAAGCAGCCGCCAAAGCCCAAGCCAAAGCCAAACTGGAAGCCGAGAATGCGGCCAGGGCCAAAGCGGAGGCCGAGGCCAAGGCCAAGCAAGAGGCTTTGGTCCGAGCGCAAGCTGAAGCAAAGGCCAAGCAGGAAGCAGCCCAAAGGCTGGAAGCCATGCGTGAGGCCGCACGTGCAAAGGCGGCGCAAGAAGCCGCGGCGCGCGCAAAGGCGGAGGCGGAGGCACGAGTGCGTGCAGAGATCGAAGCGGCTGCGCGTGCGCAACAAGAGCGCGAAGAAAAGATCAAGCGGGAAGCCGCCATTGCACGTTTGAAAGCTGAAGAAGAAGCTGCGCGTGTCAAGGCCGAACTTGATGCAGCAGCAAAAGCGAAAGCAGAGGCTGAGGCTGCGCGTTTGAAGGCGGAAGCCGAAGCTGCTCGTGCCAAGGCGGAACTGGAAGCGGCGAAGGCGCGTGAACTGGCTGAGGCGAAGGCGTTGGCCGAAGCGCGCCTCAAACAGGAAGCCGAAGAAAAGGCAAGACGTGAGGCCGAAGCAGCAAGATTGAAAGCCGAGGAAAAGGCACGGCGTGAGGCTGAAGAGGCGAGATTGAAAGCAGAGCAAGAGGCCGCTCGGGTAAAGGCGGAACTGGAAGCGGCCAAGGCCCGTGCCGAAGCCGAAGCGAAAGCGTTGGCCGAGGCGCGCATGAAGCAGGAGGCCGAGGAAAAGGCCAGGCGGGCCGCGGAAGCTGCAAGATTGAAAGCCGAGGAAGAGGCCGCGCGTATCAAGGCGGAAAAAGAAGCTATAGCCAAAGCGCGTGCGGAAGCGGAAGCCAAGGCAGCGGCGGAACTTCTTGCAAGGAAACAGGAGGCTGAGGCAGCCGCGAAACGCGAAGCCGAGCAAAATGCCAAACTCGCGGCGGTGAGCGCCGAACGGGATGTGTCGGCACAAAAGCCGGAAGAAGCTTCAATAGCTGCCCCGGCTTTTGAAATCAAGCTGGATGACTTTCTGTCCAGAACTGAACCCGTAAACCAGGTCGTCAAGCCTGTAGCGCACCGGGAAACACCGGCGAGTGGCGAGAACGAAGTGGAAGCAGAGCAGCGTGGCACAGCCGAGGCAGCTGAGCCGGCTGAAAAGCGTTCAGTGAAGAATGCCGCTGAGGAGATGGCGCGCCTGAAAGAAGAAGCCGAGGCGGCACGACGCAAGGCAGAGGAAGACGCGCGCAGGCAAGCAGAAGAACAGGCGCTGGCTGAGGAGCAGGCCAAGGTTTGGGCCGAGGCCGAGCAACGAGCCAAGGCGCAAGCCGCACTTGAACTGGAACAGTCCGTGCAGCAAATTGCGTTGTCTCAAGCCAAGGCGGCAAAAGCGACGGTCAGCCGGAGGCCAGGCAAGCCGCTGCCATGGGGAAGAATCGTTTTGGGCCTGGTTGCGATGGCCCTGATAGCGATCATCGTGTTGCCCTACGTCTATCCTCTTACAGACTATATCGTCCCCCTGGAGCAGCGCCTGTCGGCCCAGTTGAAACAGCCCGTACATATCGGGGGATTGAGTGCCAGTTCGCTGCCCCCCAGGCTGCAATTGCAGAATGTTACTGTGGGCGCTTCGCAAGAAGTAAAAGCAGGAACGGTGGAACTGGATTTTGACCTGCTTTCACTTCCATCCGAAATAAAAGTAATCAGTAATGCGAACCTGAATGACGTCAGCATTGACGGACGAATGCTCGATAAACTGGCAGCCAGCTTCAAACTGATGGGAAGCGATGCGAGCTATCCGGTGCGGCACGTCACCCTGCAGCGCGTGAAGATAGTCTCGGACGATGTTGCTTTGCCGGTCTTTGGCGGCATCGCGGAGATTGATACTCGAGGAACTCTGAACAGGGTTTCGCTGCACAGCACCGATGACAAAGTCGATGTTGACTTGCAGTCCGACCAAGGACGCTGGCAAGTGGGTGTGAGCCTGAAAGAAAGCAGTCTGCCAGTGTTGCCGGATATTGTTTTCAGCGATCTCAGTGCCAAGGGCGACCTGGGCGACGGTGAGGTTAATTTCACTGAAATGGATGCCCATATATTCAACGGCATTCTGCTGGGGAACGGGAAACTCAGTTGGAACAAGGGCTGGCGTCTGCAAGGCACTCTGGACGCGAAGACGTTCGACCTGGACAAGATGTTCCCGAAATTCCATATCGAAGGCGAGATGTACGGCGACGCCACCTTCTCGATGTCCGGTGCGAAGATTCCGCAGATGGATGATGATCCGCAGCTTGACGGTAGTTTTACAGTCAAGAAGGGAACCCTCAACGTCGATATCGTTGAGACTGCACGTCTGCTGAGCCGCGATAACCTGGTGGGCGGCCGCACCCATTTTGACGACATGATCGGCCAGGTGCAGCTGGAGAAACACGTTGTCCATGTCCGCCAGTTGAAGATCATCTCGGGAATGCTGAACGCAAACGGTTCGTTCGACGTTTCGCCAGGCAACCAGCTTTCCGGCGTCCTGAACGCCGAGATCAAGTTGCGCTCAGGCAACAACCCGCTGACCCTGTATGGCAATCTGGCCGAGCAGAAACTGCGTGCCGGGCGCTAAGCGCTACCTTACTTGAATTGAAAGCCTGAAAAGACAGGACGGCATATTGGATATGCCGTCTGGTTTTTGGTTTCGGCATAACCTGACGGTTATGCCTTCACCGGAACCTCACGACAACGCTTTTGCCATGCGCTCCAACGCTTTTGTGAGGTTTTCCATCGAGGTGGCGAAAGACAGGCGGATGTAGCCTTCGCTGCCAAATGCGGAACCCGGCACTACGGCGACGCCTGCTTCCACCAGCAGATACTCGGAGAAGGCGATGTCGGTCGCTTCCTTGATGGTTCCCTTCTTGTGCAGCGCGGCGATGGCTTTGCGTGCGTCAGGGAAGGCATAGAACGCGCCGCCTGCCATGAGGCAGCTCAATCCCGGGATCTTGTTCAGCGTGTTCACCACGTACACATGGCGCTCGCGGAATGCCTTGAGCATCGGCGTGATGCAGCCCTGGTCTCCGTTCAGCGCGGCTTCCGCAGCCACTTGCGAAATGGACGTCGGGTTGGAGGTGCTCTGCGATTGCACGTTCTCCATTGCGGTGATGATGTTCTCTGGGCCGGCCGCGTAGCCGATACGCCATCCGGTCATCGCGTAGGCCTTGGAAACGCCGTTCAGCACCATGGTGCGCGGATACAGGTCGGGGCAAGCGTCCAGGATGTTGACGAACTTCGCATCAGTCAGCGCGATATGTTCATACATGTCGTCGGTGGCGATCAGGATGTCCGGATGCTTGCGCAGCACTTCGCCCAGCGCTTTCAGGTCTTCCAGCGTATACACCGCACCGGACGGGTTGCTCGGGCTGTTGATCACAACCATCCTGCTCTTGGGCGTGATCGCCTTTTCCAGCTGGGCCGGGGTCATCTTGAAGCCCTGCTCGATACCGGCTTCCACGATCACCGGCTTGCCTTCCGCGATCAGGATGATGTCGGGGTAAGACACCCAATACGGCGCGGGAATGATCACCTCATCGCCGGGATTGATGCAGGCGAGTGCGAGATTGAAGAAGCTCTGCTTGCCGCCGCAGGACACCAGGATCTGTTTCGCAGTGTAGTCCAGCCCGTTGTCGCGCTTGAACTTGGCGATGATCGCCGCCTTGAGCGACGGTGTGCCGCCGACGGCGGTGTACTTGGTGAAGCCCTTGTTGATCGCGCCTATGGCTGCGTCCTTGATGTGTTGCGGCGTATCGAAATCCGGTTCGCCAGCGCCCAAGCCGATGATGTCCTTGCCTTCGGCTTTCAGTTTTGCCGCTCGGGCAGTCACAGCAAGAGTGGGGGAGGGCTTGATGGCTTGTACGCGTTTGGAGAGTGACACGATTTTTTTCCTTGAGGTTGATAAGCTGGGGATGAGAATTATACCTGCGATGCCGTTAACGTGGTTTTCACATTATTTGCGGGACTCTTGTGGAAAATTGCAGGTAACTGATTTATAGATGGAATATTTTGATGAAAACCCCGAGCAACTTCAATTCCTGCGGTGCAAATGTGCGCTTTGGCAAGGCAATATATTGAAATACAATCGAGCCCATGTTCACCAAAGCCACTTTTAAATTCCTTGACGAACTGTCTGCAAACAACAACAGGACATGGTTCGAGGCCAACAAGCCGCGCTATGAAGCGCTGGTGCGGGAACCCGCGCTGGATTTTATCGAGGCCATGGACCCGGTACTGGCAACTTTTGCCCCTAACTTTCGCGCCGAACCGCGCAAGGTGGGCGGCTCGCTGATGCGCGTGTTTCGCGATACCCGATTCTCGCGCGACAAGACCCCGTACAAGACCAACATCGGCATCCAATTCCGTCATGCACTGGGCAAGGATATCCATGCGCCGGGTTTCTATGTGCATATCGCGACGGACGAATGCTTCTTCGCAGTCGGCTGCTGGCATCCGGAGTCGGATGCATTGGGGCAGATGCGCGACCTCATCGCACAGAAACCGGAGAAATGGTTCGCCGCAAGGAACGATAAGAAGTTCGCTGCGCAATGGGAACTGTGGGGCGACAGCCTGACGCGGCCACCCCGCGGCTACAGTGCCGATCATCCGGCGATAGAGGACATCAAGCACAAAGACTTCATTGCCATTGCCCCCTTGCTCATTTCCGAAGTGATGGGGTCAGGCCTGGTCAAATTGGCCGGGAAAAGATTTGCCGCCAGCGTTCCCTTCATGGGGTTTCTGTGCGAAGCGCTGGCAGTGCCGTATTGAAGGCACGCGTAGACGGCAATGCATCTCACGCACAGGCTATCCGGTTCCGCCCCTGCTGTTTTGCGAGATACAGCGCTTTGTCCGCCTCTCGGACCAGGGACGTTTCCTTCCGGTCGCTGTCGGGAATCACAGAATATACGCCTGCACTGACAGTCATCCGTCTTGTGCCGCTGTAGCGGATATCGAGTTCATGGATCTTCTGCCTGACCGCCTCCGCGATCTTTGCCGCATCCTCAAGGCTGGTGTTTCCCAGAAGCAAACCGAACTCTTCGCCGCCGTACCGAACCGCCATATCGTCCGGCCTGCCGGCGATCATCCGAAGGATCTGGCCTACCTCGACCAGACACTGATCACCCGCAAGATGCCCCAGATCGTCGTTGTAATCCTTGAAATGATCGAGATCGAACATGACAAAACTGAGCGGGGAGCGGTTGCGGAGGCTGCGCCGCCATTCCTCGCCCAGGAACCGGTTGAAGTGACGCCGGTTGGCCAATCCGGTGAGCGGGTCATGCAGGGACAGGTATTCGATCTGTTCCTCGGCCAACTTGCGCTGGGTGATGTTGTGATGGGAGATGACAAACAGGCTTTCTGCATCGCCGTGCAACGGAGCAGCCCGCATCATGAACCAGCGCTTCTCCGTGGGGCTGTGACAGGGATACTCGAAGTGGAAAGTGGCCCGTTTGCCGGCCAATACGTCGAGGATGCCTTCTTCGGCCTCACCGGCAAGGCTGTCGCCGCGGGAACCGGAGACACTGCAGACCGCCAGATAGTTGCCGCCGGTGCCGGCCGACGCCAAGGCCAGTCCGTTTTCCAGCCCGAAAGTCGTCCAGGCACGATTGACGTAAACGATGGTGCCTTCGCGGTCGATCACGGCGATCTGCTCTTCGAGCGAATCGAGCAGCAGGGCGTGCAGGGCAGCCTGATCAAGCATGGCAACTCCCCCGACTGCGGGAAAAGGCATCACCAAGCGGCGGACAGGAGGTCTTCATAAGCGCATCGTGCAACTAACTTTGCTTGTTGGCAATTCAATCTTTGTCCGTACAATACATGGTTGAGTATGGCACTTCACTTTCCCCAATCATGAGACTCGGCATCGACCTCGGCGGCACCAAGATAGAGATCATCGCGCTGGACGACAGCGGCAAGGAATTGATGCGCCGCCGCGTGCCCACTCCCAAGGGCGATTACTACGAAACCCTGCAGGCGATTGTCCAACTGGTTCACGACGCCGAAGCGGAACTTGGCCAGCGCGGCTCGCTCGGCATCGGCACGCCCGGCGCGCTCTCCCGCGCAACCGGCCGCCTCAAGAACTCCAACTCGGTCGTACTCAACGGCCAGCCCATCCTGCAAGACCTCGAATCCCTGCTGCAGCGCCAAGTCAAGATCAGCAACGACGCCAACTGTTTCGCACTGTCCGAAGCGACGGATGGCGCGGCGAAAGGTGCGGAAGTCGTGTTCGGCGTGATCCTCGGCACCGGTGTCGGTGCGGGCATCGTCGTCAACGGCCACGTCCTCACCGGCCCCAACGGCATCGCCGGCGAATGGGGCCACAACCCGCTGCCGTGGCCGCAAGCGCATGAACTCCCCGGCCCACATTGCTACTGCGGCAAGAAAGGCTGCATCGAGACTTTCCTCTCGGGGCCGGGTATGGCGAAGCTGCACCAGATCGAGAACCAAGAATCCGTTCGGCCTGAGCCTGCGGAAGGGTCGCTGCAAAGCAGCGGGGTACCCACCGGTGTACTCCTTGCGGGTGCTGTCGAAGGCACCGATTCTTTGACCTTGAACGCCAAAGAGATCGTGGCGCAAGCGGAGCAGGGCGATCCCGCCTGCGAGCGAACCATGCAGACTTACGAGAACCGCCTCGCACGCTCCCTCGCACACGTCATCAACATCCTCGATCCGGACGTCATCGTGCTGGGCGGCGGTATGTCCAATATCGAACGGCTGTATGCAAATGTGCCCAGGATATGGGGCGACTGGGTGTTCTCGGATCGGGTGGATACCAGACTGCTGAAGAACAAGTACGGCGACTCAAGCGGCGTGCGCGGGGCGGCGTGGCTGTGACTTGCAGTCCTTTGGTGTTTCCATACGGAACGAGATACGCTGTCAAAAGCTGCAGACAGGGCGGGCGCCTCCAGCAGCGCAGCTCGATATGCGGCAAAATGCCCCAACCCCTTTGGTCGGGCAACACCGGCAAGTCCATGTAACCTGTGCCGGTGCGCCTCATGAAAACAAAACAATAGGAGATCATCATGCCGTCACTGCAATATCGAACCCTGTTCATTTGTATGCTGGCCGCTTTGCCATGCGCTGTCGCGCAAGCCGATGAACTGCGCAGCACGCTGCAAGACCAGCGCAGCGTCGCCGTCACCATCTACAACGAGAATCTCGCATTGGTAAAAGACCAGCGCAAGATCCAGTTCGCCAGCGGGCAGAACACTCTGGCTTTTCGCGATGTCAGCGCCCGGATGCGCCCGGAAACGGCATTGCTGCGCAGCCTGACCAACCCCGGCAAGCTCTCGGTGATCGAGCAGAACTTCGATTTCGATCTGCTGACCCCGCAAAAACTGCTGGATAAATACGTGGGCAAGAGCGTCAGCATCGTCCGCACCAATCCGGCCACCGGAGCGGAAACCACCGAGCAGGCGCAGGTGCTGGCAGCGAACAACGGCGTGGTGATGAAGATCGGTGACCGCATCGAAACGGGCATCCCCGGACGCATCGTTTATCCCGACGTACCGGACAACCTGCGTGACCGTCCCACACTGGTGATGTCGCTCAACAACGGCGGGGCAGCGCAACAGGAAGTGGAACTGTCCTATCTTACGGGCGGTCTGGCGTGGAAGGCGGATTACGTGGCCGAGTTGAGTGCGGCGGACGACAGACTCGACCTGTCCGGCTGGGTGACGCTGACCAACACCAGCGGAACAAGCTACAACAACGCCAGGCTGCAGTTGGTGGCGGGAGACGTGAACCAGGTGCGCGGCGAGATGCGTTATGCGCGCAGGGACAAAGCGGAGGTGATGGCAAGCGCACCTGCGATGGCAAACAGGATGGCCGAGGAATCCCTGATGGAGTACCACCTCTACACCCTGGATCGCCCCACGACCATCGCCGAGAACCAGACCAAGCAAGTCTCCCTGCTCACTGCCACGAATGTCCCCGTACGCAAGGAACTGCTGCTGCGCGGCGCCGATTATTACTACCAGTCCAGCTATGGCGACCTGGGACAAAAGATGAAAGTCGGCGTGTTCGTCGAGTTCGACAACAAGGAAGCGTCGCACCTCGGCATGCCCCTGCCCAAGGGCGTGGTCCGCGTTTACAAGCGCGACGGTGCAGGCAACGCGCAATTCGTGGGTGAAGACAATATCGACCACACGCCGAAGAACGAGAAGGTACGCCTCAAGCTGGGCGAAGCGTTCGATGTGACGGCAGACAAGAAGCAGACCGACTTCAAACGCCTGCCCAATCCGGCCAAGGGTAATGCCTTGTTTGAGAGCGCATACGAGATCGTGCTCAAGAATGCCAAGAAAGATGCCGTGACCGTCACCGTGCAGGAGCCGATTCCCGCCGACTGGAAGATGTTGAGCGAGAGTCAACTCCACGAAAAAGCCAGCAGCAACACGGCGGTGTGGCATGTCACAGTGCCGGCAGAGGGCAGCGCCACGTTGAGTTATCGGGTGCAGGTGCGGTATTGATCTTTCGGTGATTCGAGCGGAGTGTGCGGGGCGGCTTGGCTGTAGCGGCACGGGCCGTTGTCAAGACCTGTTAAGAGTGCTATTGTTGGTGCTGTTAACGGCTTCATGAGGCAATCATGGCACACGCAATCCTGGCATCCACCACGGCCAGTATCTCCGAACTGAAAAAGAACCCGATGGCGACAGTCGCCGCTGGCGACGGTTTTCCTGTCGCCATCCTCAACCGCAACGAACCCACCTTCTATTGCGTTCCGGCCAAGGCCTACGAAGCGCTGATGGACAAGCTGGAAGATGCCGAACTCAATGCGCTTGCCGATGCGCGACTGAAAGATGGGAAACGCCTGGTCAAGGTGAAGCTGGATGAGCTATGAACTGAGCTTTCACCCCGACGCATTGGCGGAGTGGAAAAAGCTCGATGGTTCGATACGTGAACTGTTCAAGAAGAAGCTCGCAGAACGTCTGCACACTCCCCGCATTCCCGCAGCCCGCCTTTCCGGGCAGAAGGACCGCTACAAGATCAAGCTGCGCGACGCAGGCTACCGGCTCGTGTACGAAGTCCGCGACAAAGTGCTGCTGATCGTGGTCGTCGCCGTGGGCAAGCGTGAGCGCAATATGGTGTACAAGGCTGCGGTGAAGCGGTGAGCTATTGAGGCTTCCATAATTGGCGACAACACACGAAGCCCTTTACCTCGTCATCTCGGCGAAGGCCGGAATGACGGTAGTTAACAGATTTTGCGTAATGAATTATGGAAAGATCAATAATGCCCTGCTTCCCTGTTTGGGGAACTGCAGAATCAAATGCGCAGTTGCCCCATTCAATTGTTGGCCGGAATGCTTCCGGACTCGATGAACATAAACTTACTCCAGCAAAGGAAGATCATGACCAGGTTTTCGATTTCCATCTCTGTCCTCTCATTCCTGGCGATGGCTTCGGTCGCCCATGCCGATCCCCGGAAACTGGCCGAGGAGAAGCAGTGCCTTCTTTGCCATACCATGGAGAATAAAGTCGGCAGGGCGACTGCGTTCAAGGCGATCGCGCAGAGATACAAGGGCAAAGCCGATTCCGAAGCGAACCTGGTGCAAATGGTAGAGAAAGGCGGCGTGGGTCACTGGGGTTACATCCCGATGCCGCCTGCAGGGTGGAAGCGCCCCGACGTGTCCGAGGCGGAGGCCCGGGAACTGGTGGACTGGATACTCGCGCTGCACTGACCTGACGCTGCTGCCTGCGCTCGCTGTATTTATATCAGGCACTCCGCCTGCAAGCGGCATCCGACGGCGATCTGCAAGCATATATGCCGAAGATCACCGTCTTTCCTTGTTGTTGGAAGATATGTCCTGAAGATGCCCGTTCCTGCCCGCTTGCAGCGACGGTGGGTTTGCGAAAGTGCCCCTCCGCGGTCAGGTCCTGTTCGCCCGTAGCCAGGCCATGACATTGTCCGCATTCTCGTTCGGCGGGAAGACCGGATAGAACACTTTGACTATTTTTCCATCTTCGATGATGAGCGTAAGCCGTTTGATCAGGCGTAAGGAGTTGTATTCGAAAGTGGGCAGACGCAAGGCGCTCGTCAATTCAAAAGCGCTATCGCTCAATAACTCGAAAGGCAGGTGCAGGCGCTGCGCCGCTTCCTTCTGGTCTTCCGATGATTGCGCACTTACGCCATACACCGTGGCTCCCAAGCCGCGCAATTCGGCATGATGGTCCCGGAAAGCGCAGGACTGGGGCGTGCATCCCCGCGCTCCCGGAATCTCGTTCCAGCCTGTCATCGGCGGACCGTCCGGCCTCCCGGTCATGGGATAGAAATAGACTACAACGATCCCACTTTCCGAACCGAGGTCAACTGTGCGGTCGGACGTACTTGCCAGAGACAGGGAAGGTAGCTGCATTCCTTGCAGATGGTCGCACGCTCCGTCATCCTGGGGTACGGGCAAATTGTCTGGTAGTACGTGAAGATTTTTCATGTTTTATCTGTTCAGAAGAGTAGGGTTTGGTTGCAATACGTGTTGGTTATTGCTGAATACGCTGGCGGAAAAAACTATTGCGAACCTGATCTCATTGATTATGTTGATCGCAGAGTTATGTCTTATTGTCACGCCTGTCGATAGCATTCTTTGCTCCGTCCGGTAAGTCAGCAAATAAGCTGGCGACATGCTTAGGCTGAGAGATTTGATTATCGACAATTAAGTTAACGAGCCCAAAGAGTGCTAAAGCTGTCTTTGGTTGATCGTCGATATTCATTTCGCCGGGATGAACTGCGCTATTTCCTACAACCCGGACAACATCAAGAGCCTGCTGCACACGGAGTGGTAGACCATTTTGTACCAAATGGGCGATGTCGTCATTGATGTTCTTTCCTGCGCCGCCAAGATGTATAGCCACTTTCTGCACACACAACCTCAACAAAGCAGCGGCACCACGAGGCGAACTTTCGACGATGGAACGTGCCTCCAAATAGTCTTTCATACACTCAGGGGGTAGATCTTCGTTTGGAAGTGGTGCAATAGAGGAGTTAGGAAACACCATGAATTGCCCCCCATAGCCTTCTTCGTTTATCCAAAGAGAATCTTTCTCACAGCGGTGACAAGTCGCAATGGAGAAAGGCTTCCAGTCTCTACGCTGTGTAAAGAGATTTGTCCACTGCATAGCAGCGAAGGCTCCGCAGTGCGGACAAGTGAACGCATTTTTGTTGGGTTCTGGGGGTTCAAAGGAGCTGTTCATTATTTACTCGCATAAAGCATAACGTGGAGTCAAGGGGCGTGTCGAAGGCGCGTCCCAGTAAAGCCGAAGGGGGCGAACTTGAGTGCAGGATTAGCCTTCATCGCCGGGAAAAATGATAGGAACCGAAAACTTGATGCGCGAGTTTGATGAGGATTCGCCGTGCGATGTACCTTGTGATCCAAGGCCAACAGCACCCAAAAAGACACCTATGCCACCCTTTGTATCGGAGGCGTTTGCTTCAGCGAGGGCAATATCAAACTCAACAGTTGTGATAGGTTTCCCATTATTGTCTGTAACAATGCCTGCTTCTTTAAGGTGACCATAGACTCGGTTTGAGCCGATAGTTGCGCCATGCTTTTTCCCTTCGCTACGGGCTTCTGCGACACCTGCAACGATTTCAGCGAGCGCGGTCTTAATGAATTCTTGCAGATTCACAAACTCCTCCAAGGGCTAAAGTAATTTAGAAAACAAATTCATGGAGCAGCAATGTCGCCTATTGCGGCGTGCATTGTCAAGGAAGCTGCATCCCCGTGGATATTCATGATCTTAAACGATTTGTGTCTGTTTAAATGATTTAGGGGAAAACTAGAATTAGCAGCGGATGGAGCATCAGGAAAGCGTACAGTCGTTCCCCCTTTGTCCGTATGCCAGCATTCTTTCTTCATGGTTTAGCAATCCACCCTTTCCCCGTACAATACCCAGCTAACCATGAAAACCATCACCTTCCCCGACAGCCCCTACCTCCTGCACCTGCCGTTCGACCCGGCGGGCGACCAGCCCACGGCCATTGAGCAGCTGGTGGAGGGCATCAATGACGGCCTGGCGTACCAGACGCTGCTGGGCGTGACCGGCTCCGGCAAGACCTTCACCATGGCCAACGTGATCGCGCGCACCGGGCGGCCGGCCATCCTGATGGCGCCGAACAAGACGCTGGCGGCGCAGCTGTATTCCGAGATGCGCGAGTTCTTTCCCGAGAACGCGGTCGAGTATTTCGTTTCCTATTACGACTATTACCAGCCCGAGGCTTATGTGCCGTCGCGCGATGTGTATATCGAGAAGGATTCCAGCATCAACGAGCAGATCGAGCAGATGCGCCTGTCGGCCACCAAGTCCATGCTGGAGCGGCAGGACTGCGTGATCGTCGCCACCGTCTCGGCCATCTACGGTATCGGCGACCCGGTGGATTACCACGGCATGATCCTGCACCTGCGCGAGCACGAGAAGATGGCGCAGCGCGACGTGATCCAGCGCCTGGTCGCGATGCAGTACGAGCGCAACGACATCGATTTCAACCGCGGCCACTTCCGCGTGCGCGGCGACGTGATCGACATCTTCCCGGCGGAAAGCAGCGAGAACGCGCTGCGCGTGACGTTGTTCGACGACGAGGTGGAGTCGCTGGCGCTGTTCGACCCGCTCACGGGCCACATCCAGACCCGCGTGCCGCGCTATACCGTGTATCCCTCCAGCCATTACGTGACGCCGCGCGAGACGACCCTGCATGCCATCGAGACCATCAAGGTGGAACTGGCTGAGCGCATCGCGTTCTTCGTGAAAGAGAACAAGCTGGTGGAGGCGCAGCGCATCGAGCAGCGCACGCGCCACGACCTGGAGATGCTGGCCGAGATCGGCTTCACCAAGGGCATCGAGAACTATTCGCGCCATCTTTCCGGGCGCGGGCCGGGCGAAGCGCCGCCAACGCTGATGGATTACCTGCCGCCGAACGCGCTGATGATCATCGACGAGAGCCACGTCACGATCCCGCAGATCGGCGGCATGTACAAGGGCGACCGCGCGAGAAAAGAAAATCTCGTCAATTACGGCTTCCGTCTGCCGTCCGCGCTGGACAACCGCCCGCTGCGTTTTGACGAATTCGAGAAGATCATGCGCCAGACCATCTTCGTCTCGGCCACGCCTTCGACCTATGAAGCCGAGCACACCGGGCAGGTGGTGGAGCAGGTGGTGCGCCCGACCGGGCTGATCGATCCAGCCATCCAAGTACGTCCCGCTACCAACCAGGTGGACGACCTGATGTCCGAAGTGACGTTGCGTACCAATGTGGGCGAGCGGGTGCTGGTCACCACACTGACCAAGCGCATGGCCGAAGACCTCACCGAATACTTCTCCGAGCACGGCATCAAGGTGCGCTACCTGCACTCGGACATCGAGACCGTCGAGCGCGTGGAGATCATCCGCGACCTGCGCCTCGGCATGTTCGATGTGCTGGTCGGCATCAACCTGTTGCGCGAAGGGTTGGACATCCCCGAAGTATCGCTGGTCGCGATCCTGGATGCGGACAAGGAAGGTTTCCTGCGTTCCGAGCGCTCGCTGATCCAGACCATAGGCCGCGCCGCGCGCCACCTGCACGGCACCGCCATCCTGTATGCCGACCGCATCACCGAATCCATGCGCAAGGCGATCAGCGAAACGGACCGTCGTCGCACCAAGCAGGTGGCCTACAACGAGGCGCACGGCATCACGCCGCAATCCATCGTCAAGCGCATCAAGGACATCATCGACGGCGCCTACGACATGGACGACGAACGCAAGTCGCTGAAAGCCGCGCAGACACAGGCGAAATATCTGGCGATGAGCGAGAAGGAAGTCTCGAAGGAGATCGCCCGCCTGGAAAAAGAGATGCTGCAGTCCGCCAAGAACCTGGAATTCGAGAAGGCCGCGCAACTGCGCGACCAGCTGAAGAAGCTGCGCGAGAGCGTGTTCATCTCGCCGTTGTGAGGCCGGTCAGGGGGTGCCGAGGGCTTCGGGTAATGTGGTAGGCTTCGACTATCAGGGTGCCAGTAGAGTTGTTGACGCATCAACATACTTTAGGAAACGCAGATCAAGCCAGTTCGCCATGACTTTGTCGACGGCCCACCACGATCGGAGGGCTTGATCTGCGTTTCCAACGGGATTTGAACGGCGAATATACGGGACAATCACACGCACCATGCTAGGCCGGATGTTCACACAGAACGAGCACAAGGCGATCGAGGCCGAACTCGTCAAAGCCTCTTTCCAGAATGCGAACGATCTCAACATCGCGGGAGCGGCGATCTTTTCGCTGCTGATCTATGTCGTGCACGATGAGGCGTCCTGGCAGGTATGGCTGCCGGCCCTGCTGTTGCTTTACCTCGCCACCTCGCTTCGCGCATATGAGATCCGGCAATACCACCGGATGCCGGAATACCGCGATCCCAAACAATGGATGATCTACCAGACGATCTACGCGGGATTGGCCGGCCTTTGCTGGGGTGCGGCAAGCGCGGCGATGCTGCCGGATCTTTCGCTCATGCTGCAGCTATTTGTACTGACCGTCTGCACCGTGGTGGCCGCAACGTCGGCATCTGAAGATTTCCTGCTGGTGATGCCGTCACGCGCATTCATTTTCGCCTGCATCATTCCCCCGACCCTTTGGCTGCTGACCGCCGACGACAATCTCCATTGGGTGCTCGCCATCATGCTGGCCGCATTCATTACAGTATCGATCAAGCACGGCAACAAGAACAGCCGCATGTTCATTGAAGCACAGCATCTCCGCTTCCAGAACGAGTTCCTGGCCAAGGAACTTTCCCGGAAGCATGCCATGCTGGATCGGGCAAACAAATCGAAATCCCGCTTCCTCGCGGCTGCCAGCCACGACCTGCGCCAGCCCGTGGCAGCGCTGATGATCTTCCTGGAACAACTGGAATTCGAACAGCAACTGTCCGTGAATGGAAAGGGAGTGCTGGGGCATGCGCAGCAGGCGACTTCTTCGATGTGCAGCTTGCTGGACAGCCTGCTCGATATATCGAGACTGGATGGCCAGGCCATCAGGAAAACGATCAAGCCGTTCCCGATCCAGAAGTTGTTCGACGAAATGGAAGACGAATTCCTGCAGCTTGCGCAGCATAAGGGGATCCGGTTGAAATTTTCGCCTTGCGCTGCGGTCGTTGAAAGCGACAGAGTTTTGACGGGACAGATATTGCGCAATCTCATTTCCAATGCGATCCGCTACACCCCGGAGGGACGCATTCTTGTCGGATGCCGCCATCATCGGGACATGCTGGCCATCGAAGTGCACGATACCGGCATCGGGATCGCCGAAGATCAGATTCCAAAGATATTCGACGAGTTCTACCAGGTCGACAATTCCGAGCGGGACCGGCAACAGGGATTGGGGTTGGGTTTGTCCATCGTCGATCGCGCAGCACGGTTGCTGGGGCATACCGTCACTCTGACTTCGCGCCTGGGGTTGGGATCTTCATTTGCATTGACGGTGCCGCTCGCGAAGGAGGGTGTTGCGGGAGAGCCGCCACCCCCGCTGCAGATGGCAAGAACTCCCGCAATGGCGGGCCGGCTGGTCGCCGTCATCGAGAATGAAGGCAGCATCCGCGCGGGATTGCGCGATCTCCTGCAATCATGGGGGTGCAGGGTGGTGCTTGCCGATTCCTTGGCGAACATGACGGAACAACTCGAATCGCTGGGCGAGGTAGTTGACATGATCATCTCTGATTTCGGATTGAGGGGCGGGACCAACGGCGTGGAAGCGATCGCCAGGATACGTCAACGCTGGGGATCGGGATTGCCTGCCGTACTATTCACCGGCGATATCAGCAAGGAGACGCATGCCCTTGCCGGGAACGCGGGGCTTTCGATCCTGTACAAGCCCGCGAAAGCGGAGGCGTTGTACGAAGCTGTGGCGAATGCATTTGGCGGCTCTGATGGTCGAGAACGCGTAAGCCGGATACCGGATTCAAGGGAGAAGATCGACGTGCAGGTGAAATGTGATGAATGATTCTGGAAAAGTGCGGATCCTGTTTTGCTGCATGGGAAATATCTGCCGTTCGCCGACCGCCGAAGCGGTGTTCCGGCACCATGTCGCGCAAGCGGGTCTGACGGAACATTTCCTCATCGATTCCGCCGGTACCCACGATTACCATATCGGCGATCCTCCCGATGCGCGCACGCAGCGTGCAGCAAGGCAGCGCGGTTACGACATGAGTACTCTGCGCGGACGCCAGGTGGAAGCTGTGGACTTCGCCCGTTTTGATTATGTGCTGGCAATGGACGAAGCGAACCTCGACATTCTCAGGCGCCTGCGTCCCAGCGATGCCCGAAGCCATCTTGGCCTGTTCCTGGAATTTGCGCAGCATCACGCCGAGCGTGAGGTGCCCGATCCCTATTACGGCGGCTCGGACGGATTCGAGCGCGTCCTGGATATGGTGGAGGATGCCGCGAACGGCTTGCTGCTGCATGTCCGGCAACGTCACCTTCAGGATCTGCCATGATTCTTTTGCATGCGGAGACGCGGAATAATTCGTCCGTTCTTGGTGGCCCTTCGGAATAACAAAGTACTTGGTTGTCATCTTTTGACAGCTTGGTGGAATGGCTAGTAGTTCCATCAGTCAGATGGATAGTCGCTTCACCAGTCGTCTCGTCAGGTTCAGGACTACAAGCAATGCCGAACCATGAACGGATGATGAAATAAAGCCAGTTTGAAAAACTGGCCGATGATGGAATATTGAGATACGCTTGCTTTTAACAGCATATCATTGCCCCAGTTGTTTTGCGGCGTCTGGCCCACCATCGATTCCAAACTCACATAGGAAATCCTTCAAATGAACCCCATGCCCAACAAGAAATATATACATATTGCGGTGTTACTAATTTTGGTCTTGCCCTTCACCGCCTTTGCAGGAGACAAAGGAGTCGCCTATGTTTCTGATCAGGAAGGGGCAGTGACTGTCGTCGACCTGGAAACCATGGAAATCAAGGGAGCCCTCGATATCGATGCCAAGGGGCCTCGCGGACTTGGCGTGACCGCAGATGGAAAATGGCTGGTGACTGCGAACAAGGACGACGGCAACATCTCTGTGGTCGACACAGCTACTGGGAAACTGGTTAAACACGTCACTATCGGAAAAAATCCCGAGTTTGTACGCGTTATCGGCGATATTGCTTATGTGACTTTCGAACCAAGCTTCAAAACCGGCACGATTCCTCAACCAGGTTCAAAAGAAAAAAAAGAAGCGGGTGAGGAAGATAAAGTGCCCGGTCACATTGCAGTTGTCGACTTGAAAATGGGCAAGGTAGTAGTCGATATTGTGGGCAGGCCAGAGACCGAGGGGGTCGAGATTTCCAAGGATGGCAGTCAGATTATCGTTGCCAACGAATCAGACAACTCCATAAGCGTACATGACGTGAATTCCGGAAAACTTCTCAAGAACATTTCCCTTTCAAAATACGGCGAACGTCCACGCGGTATCAAGTCCTCACCGGACGGCAGTGTTTACGTTACTACGTTGGAGTTTTCCAGCAAATTGCTTGTTCTAAATGACAAACTGGAACTCATCAAGGAAGTCGCCACCGGAAAAACCCCATACGGCGTTTCGTTTGACCACGACGGAAAGCGAGTCTTTGTCGCTACCAACAAGGAGAAGGCATTGCAGGTTTTTGACGCTAAAACCTGGGAAAAGATAAAAGACATTCCCACCGGTGACCGTTGCTGGCATTTCACCTTTACTCCGGATAACCAACAGATTCTGCTGGCCTGCGGCAAATCCAACGAAATATTGGTAATCGATGCTAATCGATTGGAAGTCACCAAGCGAATTAGTAACATCGGATTGCCATGGGGAATCGTTACCTATCCGAAGTCGATGGGTAGCCTGGATCGCCCTTGAGCGGTTTCAGACATTGGCCCGTCGTGGAAATCTCGCGTCTGTTGGGGGCATTGTAGATGTCGATGACCTGCTTGCCTTTGGATCACTTGATCTATAGCACGTCTAGGGGCACAAAAAAGCGACCGATGATCGCCATTTAGATAAACTGTTAGCCGTTTGCATAGCAGCGTTGTCCTCGATGCGATTCCTGCGCACTCTTGCACTGTTCGTGTTTTCTACCATAGGCAGCTTGGCTTTTGCGTTGCCTGACGAGCTGTATGTGCAAATGGATGAGACCACCAAGCCTGGAGAATTCTCGATTGATGTTCTTTCAAGCTATGTGGTGGCAGGGCCTGTTAAACCCTCTTCTGAAGCCCTGCAGCCAGCCTTTCATTTGCTCCAGGCCAGTCCGGATTTTTCCTATGGAATTAAAGAGAATACCCAAATCGACCTTCAGCTATTCTCATCTATAGGACTGAATGGAGAATCCAGAGTGGAGGGAGCGCGTGCGGAATTGTTGAACATTCCGGTCCGCCCGGATACTGAAGGCGATGAGGGGTTGTTTATCGGTGAATTGTTGGAAGTCGGCCATCTTCCCCCAACTTATTCCAGTAATAATCTTGATGCCGAATTCAAGGCCATATTGGGGTATCGGTCGGGTCGCTTGACGTTTGCAACGAATCCGGAAATCGGTTTCAAAATCTCCGGCAATGGCTCATCGCAACCGGATATCTCAATCAAACTTAAGGTAGCCTACCAAATAGACGAAGAAGTCAGCTGCGGCATCGAACATTATGGTGACTTGGGTCAAGTTAATTATCTAAGTCCGTATCGACAACTGCAGCAGACGTTTGCGGTCGTCGATATGAAGAATCATGATACGACTCTAAACGTTGGGGTTGGCCGAGGGTGGAACGATTATTCGGACCAGTGGACGATAAAGACAAATTTTTCATTTCCATTCGGGAAATAGTTAATAAATCCGCCAGGAGAAACTTATGGCGAACAGTTTGCATCGCATTGGATTGAAAAATATTTGAAATCGAACCTGCTTTAAAGCACATATTGGCCGCCAAAATCCGAGATCAATAACTTGCCCACGATGCAGCAGTCGGCCCCTTTATCTGGCCAATGTCAATTTCCGTATTGCTGTAATTTTTTGTGACACTTTTTTGGGTCCTGTTACGCATTATGTTCCCAAATGGAACATTTGCATTTGCTACATTTAATTTTGATCATGCCTGCCCTCAGTTTTACCCTGGTCGCATCCAATAAGTCTTATGGGATACGATCATGCCTTTGCCAAAGGTAATTCTCTTGGCATGACAATTGCATCATGTTCCTCATTCTTTAAAAGTGTAGTCGAGGAGATAGCATGAAACAAATTAAATACGCAATTTATGCCTGTTCACTGTTTGCTGTTGCACTGACGCCATCTTTTGCGTCGGCTCATGGTGATGTGACGCCGCAACCTGTAGATACCAAGACATTGCCTTCGCTTGGATCAGAATGGCGTGATGAAAACCCCTACAGCGGACAGAAGGAGGCGATAAGAATCGGGACATCAGCGTATGCGCAAAATTGTGCACGTTGCCATGGCTTGCAGGCTCAATCCGGTGGCATTGCGCCAGATTTGCGGCTATTGGATCGTGATTGCACAGATCTGACCAATAACGCGAAAAAGCAAGCTTGTTATATAGAAACAGATAAATATTTTTTGGTTTCTATTCGCCACGGAAAGGTACGCAACGGTGCAGTGTACATGCCGCCGTTCGAAGGTTTTTTAAATCAGGAAGCTATGTGGGCTATCAAGTCATATCTTGAGTCACTGCGAGTAACCCAATGATCGAAACGGATTGCATAAATTGCATCAAGAGCGTCAATTGATATTGATTAATGTTACTTATACAAAGAAAAGAGTGCATATGATGAACAATTTTACTTGTAAAGTATTCGCTGCAATTTTATCGCTCTCGTGCGTAGGTTTTGTCTCATCAGCGCGAGCTGAGGGGGAGTATTTGAAAATCAAACAGTCCGGTACGTTGAAGGTCGCTGTCTATAAAGATTTCGCACCCTATTCGGCAAATGACGAGGGCATCGATATTGACATAGCGAACGCGCTGGCAAAAAAAATGGGGTTGAAGCTGAGCTTGCTTCCGTTCCAGGCCGGCGATGACGTAAATGATGACTTGAGAAATATGGTTTGGAAGGGCCACTATCTTGGATATGGTCCGGCTGATGTTCTGCTGCACGTGCCAGTAGATCGGAGACTGATGGCACAAAATGATAAAGTCGAAATTTTCGCACCGTATCATCGTGAGACGATTCGTCTGGTAAGGGATATACGCAAGGTGCCTGATTTCGACAATCTCGATTCGATGGCCGGAAGGAAGATTGGTGTCGAAAAGGTTTCCATGAGTGCTGTTCTGATGCTTGGTGCTGAAGACGGCAAGTTTCGTGAGAATGTGAAGATATATTCGACTGCTACGGAAGCGCTTGAGCAACTCAAGGCTGGCGAACTGGATGGGGTTCTCGCTACCCGCTCCGAAATTGAATCGGTTTTGAGAAGTGATCCAAATTTTCAAATAAGCAAGGTGGAGTTTCAGCGCTTGCCGTCCGCAGGTTGGGTTGTCGGAATGGCAGTTAAGAAAGATGACGTCGAGCTTATCAAATTGTTAAGTGACTCTACCAATGAATTGGTTTCATCCGGGGAAATGGCAAAAATATTCGCTAAACATGGGGTAGAGTTGGTCACGCCATGAGAGAGCGATGGAGGCTGGTTCATCTCGGACTTGTGACATCGGGCATACATCTGGCCTGCCTGAATATGTCCGATTCTTATCCGGCATCTTTAGAAATGTGATGTTCATTACCTCACACAACTATTGAATATCGCGGGCATCCATTTAGCAGCATCTTATTTACAGCATCGCCGGCGATGCGCGCTTCGCCGGCGTTTATTTTCTGACTGGAGTAGATTAAATAATGAAACTCAAACTCTCAAATTTTCTGGTTCTGCCTCTGCTTGGTGCATCTTTTGTATTTGCTGCTGACAATATAGCGCCGACCTCTTCCTTGATGCATAAAGGCTCCATCGAGCGTGCCGAAACCAAGCGAGCTGAGGCCTTGCTGGATCGGGCCGTTGATTATCTGCAGAAAAACGGTCCAGAAAATTCTTTTGGTGTGTTCAGCAACCGCCAGGGCCCATTCGTTAACAATGAATATTACGTATTTGTTGTCGGACTTGATGGAGTTATGTATGCCAGCGGCGGCGCTTCAAGTTCGTTGGTCGGCTCCAATGTGCTAAATCTGAGTGATGCGTCCGGTATTAATATCGTTCGCGACATGCTGGATATTGCCAAGACCAGTGAGTCCGGCGCAATCGAATATCACTGGTTGAACAGCGTCGATAATCGAATAGAAAACACGACGACCCAATTCCGCAAAGTGGGTAAATATCTAGTCTGCGTTGGCTATTACATCCCCCGCGCATCGCTTGAGGAAGCAAGAAGCATGCTGGGCAGGGCCGTGGCATTCCTGAAGCAATCTGGCGGCAAGACCGCATATGCGGCTTTCAATGACCCCGCAAGCGGCTTCGTTATTAAAGACGAGTATGTTTTTGTCATCGGTCTGGAGGATGGCAAGTATCGCGCCTCCGGTGCGGCACCTTACCTTACAGGAACGGATGCGCGGGAGTTGACTGATGCAGCAGGCAAACCTATCTTCAAAAAAATGATTGAACTCGCAAAACAAAATGATGGTGGAACTATAGACTACGTCTGGCGCAATCCGGTGACCAACGCCATAGAAAACAAGCACTCATTGATTCAGCGCGTAGGCGACGTGCTGCTTGGAGTCGGTTACTACACCAAAAATTAGGCCGGGAACGTATGGAGGTGGGATTGAGGATGGGGATTTTTTTCACGAGCCTAAACTGCCTTGCAGCTCGTGCATTTTATCGAGTCATATCCTGATGCAATGCATATGTCTCTACGGCATGAAATGCTTGGCTGGAAATCATTACGAGAAGCCACACAGATAGCACAGGGTTGTATATTGAGACTTGCCATCGAAAGATTAAATAAAAATGGTTCATCGGACTTTCCCGTGGGTGACCTGAGCCGGATACAGATCAAGCCCGCCACAGTGGAAATAGATTGCGATCTTGAAATGGTCACGGTTCCTGAATCCACAGGCACGTTTTTGTACAGTTGCAATCTTTGAGTTC